>CAZLVJ010000006.1:0-13381 GCA_964562935.1 uncultured Nitrososphaerota archaeon | reverse complement strand
CTTCACAGAACGCTGGTGATCGGGGGTTCAAATCCCCCCGGCCCCACTACTCCGTCTCAAAAGCTTCTGCGCTTGGTCTATGATCTTCTGTGCTATCTTCGGCCCTATCTTAGGCAACTTTGTCAGCTCCGCCAGCTCGGCCTCCGCGACTTCTTTGAGCCCTCTATATCCATGCCGGTACAGGATTCTGGCCCTAACTCTTCCTATGCCCTCAAGCCGTAGCAATTCCAACAGCTCCTCTCTGACCCCCCACCTTATCCTGGGGACTAGGGCGCTGAGCTTGTGAGCGTGGACTGCAAAGCCCATAACCTTGGCTATTTCGCTAGCTGCGTGACATATCCACTCTGCCGCCTGAGTTAACGCGTGTACGTCTCCCGGCCCAACGTCATATCTCAGCACCACATCGTTTTCGGGGACCTCATTTATCCAGTCGTATAGGAGGAGGGCGGTCTTGACCTCAGACATAACGGCGGTCAAGTCCTCGTCGTCATCCGACAGTACCTCGTCGCTCTCTAGGACGAAGGAGGCAAGCTTCTCCCTCTCCCCTCTCCTGACGTGGAGCTTGGGCACCTCGGGGACCTTGCATATTAAGTGCAAGTACTTGAGCGTGGTCTCTCCCCTCAGCCCCCTTAAGTACCTCAACAATATGACCGCCGATAGAGGATCTATGTAGAGCTCCGACGCTCTGCGGCCGAGCTTCGTCGCTCTCAACACATCTCCCTCGACAACGATGAAGCGCTCCCTCTCTAAAAACCTGAGAACCCCCTTAACGCTGAGCATGGCGCCGAGGGAGGTGAACTGATGGGCATAGAAGGTCCTCGATATGAATTCGTGGACGTCATCCAACGTTGCTTCATCCATCGAAGCTATCGTTGCCAGCACATGTTTCCTCAATGACGCTTCGTTCGTTAGCTGTGATGTTATATTCTCGGGCTTTGACTTTATGTAGCGAGTAAAGACGTCGTAAGCCTCTACCTCAGTCTTCGTGACAGCTACGGCCTCTCCATATTCGTCGTATTGCGGCCTCCCAGCCCTACCGGCCATTTGGTGAAACTCCAAGACGGGGATTCTGTAGAACCCGCGATCGACCTCGTACCTCCTGTAGTCTTGAATTATGACCCTTCGGGCTGGCAAGTTGACCCCTGCGGCTAGGGTGGGCGTTGAGCACACGACTTTTATCTTAAAGCCTCGAAAACCTTCTTCGATTATCCTCCTCTGCCTCGCTGAAAGGCCTGCGTGGTGGAACGCTACCCCTTTTCTAACTAAGCTTGCGAGCTCCTCGTTTACTATGGAGGCCTCCTCGCCTTCTTGTATCTCTTCGCAGAGGTCCCTGACCTCTTTAGGGTCAACGTAAGGCTCCAAATGTCTCGACATCTTGTTGGCGTACTTCACGGCGTTTTGACGGGTGTTGGCGAAGACGAGGCATTGACCTCCGTTCTTCACGACCTCTAAGGCCATGTCTATTATCGAGTCCCCCGTCACCCTCTCAAATACATGCTCCTCGCCGCTATCGAAGGTGATCCTATTGCCCACGCAAACGCCCATTTTTAGAGGCACGGGTCGCCAATCGCTTTCGACGAGCTCCGCGCCAAGCCACTCAGCGATTTCGTTGGCATTGCTTATTGTGGCGCTCAGGGCGACGACCTGTAAATCCCTCAAGCGTCCCCTAAGTCTAGCTAAAACGGCCTCTAGCGTCGGCCCTCTCTCTGGGTCACTTATCAGATGCACTTCGTCCGAGACTACGACCTTAACTTCATCGAGCCATGAAGCCTTGTGTCTTATTAGGCTATCGAATTTTTCATTAGTGCAAACTATGACGTCGTAATTGCTCAACCACTTATCGTCGCTGTCGTAATCGCCCGTCGTGACGGCCGTTCTCAAGAGTCCTCTTTCTTCGTACTTTTTGAACTCAAGCCACTTCTCGTAAGCAAGAGCTCTTAGTGGTGTCAAGTATAAGGCCTTGGCCCTCTCTTCGATCACCTTTTTGACTATCGCGAGCTCGGCGATGAGGGTCTTCCCTGAGGCTGTGGGGGCAGAAATAACTAAGTTCCTGCCCTTTAAGAGGCCTGCTCTAACGGCCTTTTCTTGAGGGGGATAGAGCCTCCTAATGCCCCTTTCAATTAGCACCTGCTTTATCTTGTCGGGTAATTCTAGGGCGCTTACTTCGATCTCCCTTCACCTGCACAAAACTTCAGACCTTCTTGTAATAGCCATCGCGTGGTTGGAAGAGCACTCCGTCGTTTATGAGTTGCTTAAGGGCCCTTTCAACGAAAGCCTTGTCTATGCCCTCCTTTTCGGCCCTTTCGAATATCAGCTCTCTACTGACAGGCCCTCCTTGGAGCTCTTTCTGAAGTTCCTCCACTATTTCCACTATCCTCACTAACTTCTGCTGTACGCTCCTAGGCTTCCCAGTCATTATTATGTCTATGTCGGGCCTCCCCGCCGCATCACTCCCTACAGTCCTCAAGTAATGATCCATGAGTCTAATGACTGCCGCCGTGTCTTCTGCGGTAACCTCACTTCTAAGAGCCATGCGAGCCCTCGCCTCGGCAGCCCTAACTAGGGTCTCTAATTGTCTTACTGTGATGGGTACTGGGCTATCCTCCGAAGCTCTTTCCCTCAAACTAAGGAAGTATTCTTTTATCTTCTCTATTGCCTCATCAGTCAGTCTCGGCTTTACATGTTTTCTCGCATAAGCTATGTACTTTCTGAGGAAATCGGGGCTGAAGGGGGCCACAGGCTCGCCTTTCATGGCCCTTAAGGTCAAAACGTGATCGGCCAAAGCAGAGTCCCTAGCCTTATCTGGCTTATCAGTAGTTACGAATATGAAGTCAAAGCGCGACAATATCGTGACGGGCAGATTGATATTTTCTGACACAGGCCTATTCGACATGTACCTGCCGAACCTCGGGTTGGCCGCCGCCAAGATGGAAGTTCTTGCATTGAGCGTGGCCACGATCCCTGCTTTGGCTATGCTTACGGTTTGCTGTTCCATAGCTTCATGCATAGCGACCCTATCTTCATCCCGCATTTTGTCTATCTCATCTATCGCTGCGATGCCATTATCTGCGAGGACCAAGGCACCAGCCTCGAGGAAGAAGTCCCCCGTGTTTTTGTCTCTAACGACCGTCGCGGTTAGCCCAGCCGCTGTTGAGCCCTTGCCAGACGTATATATTCCGCGCGGCGCAAGTCTAGCTACGTACTGTAGAAGCTGGCTCTTGGCTGTCCCAGGATCTCCGACTATGAGAACGTGTATATCCCCTCTTACCTTAACTCCATCAGGCATGACCTTGGGAACTCCTCCAAAAAGCATGTAGGCTATGGCCTCTTTTATCTCATCCATCCCGTAGATCGAAGGAGCTATCGACTTCACTATCTTCTCCACGATGTTCGGGTCTTTAGCGGCCTTTCTTATCTCCTCTTCGTCTTCTGGCGTTATCTCGACGTCCTCGACACCTTTCGTCGAGACCTCTACATGGTTGGCCTCTAAGTACGTCATGAAGGTGGTTAACTTGCCGAGCTTCGGCGAGTGTTCCTGCCTCACCGATAAAATTCCGCTTATCAGGACTCTGTCGCCAGGCCTTACCTTGTCGACTAAGTCGTCGGCGACGAAGACCTCTATTGAGCGTGGCAGTTGACCAGAGGGCACGTCCTCAGGCCTCTCTTGGACGACGAGAGTCTGAACGTCCATGAACGTCGAGTTTTCGGGGCTGAACTCCAAGACCCCCCTCTTTCCACATCGAGGGCAGATGTTCGGGTAGCTGAAGGTCCTAGAGTCCTGAGGGATCTTTATTATCTCTCTGCATTCGACGTTTTTGCATATGAAGGTGCCTTCGACGAGCTTTTGCTTTATGTTGCTTGCCCTAACTATAACGCCCTCTATTGTTATCATCTTGTTTACGTGCTCGGCCCTTATCTTCCTTATCGGGACTAAATCGCCAGCTCCTCTGAAGCGCGCGTGGAACCTACCGACTTTTTCGGCGAAGGCCCTACTCTCTGTTTTTACGACGTCGTACAACGCTATAGATGCAAACTCTACGTACTCTCTAGGCTTGTCCACAACTCCCTTAGCCAGGCTGTCGTCAAATAACAATAAGTCGTCGAAGTCTATTACGAGGGACTTGAGGCCAGAGACTATCATTTGACGTATTCTTTCCCTGTACTTCAAGTTACCCTTACTATCCGCAAACGACTTGAAGAACTCTGTAAATTGTACTATGGGGTCTTGAAGCTTTGCCTCAACCACTCTCTCTACCTCTAATGCTCCGACGCCACCTCGAGATGAGACCACATATTTCGTTAAACAAAATCCTCTCCTCTGGGGTAAGGCAGTCGAGGACCTCTCTTGGCGGTTGAGCGCCGGTCAAAGCTATGTTAACAATCTTTTGGACCCTGCAGTTAATGATGTCGATCAACCTCACCTCAGCCAACCTCTTCTCATTTAAGGCCTCAGGATTGGCCTTCGCCCTCTCGGCCAAGGACTTGAGGTAGCTTCTAACTTTAACGTAGAACGTTGGTTCAAGCGGAACCGGTTGAGGGGTTCTGCTCTCCCTCCATGCGATCTTCGATATCGCCGCCAAGTCGATGCCCTTTTCATTTATTATCTCGACGTATCCTTCTTCCTTCAGGATCTTAGCGATCCACCTCTCTACCTCTACCTCTTGATCTTGAGGAAAAGGTCCCAACACCTCGTCTCCGACTCTTATCTCTGGGATCTTTTTTAAGACTTTGACCCTCACCTTTTCAACGTCGTAGAGGGGCTCTCCGCACAAAAAGGTAGCCATCACTCTCAACCTTTATCTCACTTCTCACCACAAAAAGTTTCTCTCAAAGCGTAGAACCCTACCCCTCTTCGCACCGGCTAAACCCTATAAGAGTGCGCCGAGATAAATACTCTGAGAGCTATATGGCCTTCAAGGAAGAGTTGCCAGCCCTTTGGGTCGAGAAGTATAGGCCAAGGAGGCTCGATGAAATCGTAAACCAAAAGGAGATAATAGAGAGGTTAAAGAGGTTCGTAGAAGAGAAGAACATCCCTCACTTGCTATTTGTCGGTCCGCCTGGGACCGGCAAAACTACGGCAGCTCTCTGCTTAGTCTACGAGCTCTACGGCGAAAACTGGCGCCAAAACGTCTTGGAGCTCAACGCCTCCGACGAGAGGGGCATACAGACGATAAGGGAGAGGGTCAAGGACTACGCTAGGACCGTGGCGTTGGGTGACGTCCCCTTCAAGGTCATAATATTAGACGAGTGCGATGCCATGACCTCAGAGGCGCAGTGGAGCTTGAGGCGCATAATGGAGATGTTTTGGAGGACCACGAGGTTCATATTGATAGCGAACTACGGGTCAAAGATAATAGAGCCAATACAGTCGCGCTGTGCGATCTTCAGATTCTCGATGTTATCGAAAGAGGACGTAGCAGAACGGTTGAAGTTCATAGCTACTAAGGAGGGCGTCAAGCTCACTCCAGAAGGCATAGACGCCATCTGGTACGTGGCTAGTGGCGATTTGAGGAGGGCTATAAATCTCCTTCAAGCGGCTGCTGCCTACGGAGGTCCAGTCGATGACATGACGGTTTACAAGGTAGCGGGCAGGGCTAGGCCAACCGAGGTCCACGAGATGCTCAAGCTGGCGTTGAAGGGCGACGTTTTGGCGGCAAGACAGAAGGTCTACGACTTGATGATAAACTACGGCTTGACGGGGTCGGATATAATAAGGCAAGTACACATAGAGGTCTTTAGGCTCGACGTGCCTGAGCCATTAAAGATGGAGATAGAGGACTTGGTGGCTGAGACTGATTACAGGCTCACCGAAGGGGCCAACGAAGACATACAAATCACGGCCTTCTTAGCTCAGCTGGCTAGGTTGGGCAAGAAAATGGCTGGTTAGCCATGTCAACTCCCTCATATGTTCCTTGGACCGAGAAGCACAAGCCTCGCTCAATAGCCGAGATAAAGGAGATAGTGGGCGAAGCCGACTACATAGACAACTTCGTTTCGTGGCTGAAAAACTGGAGGCCTGGCGAAAAAGCGGCCCTACTCTACGGCCCCCCCGGCGTCGGCAAGACCTTGCTCGTAGAAGTTGTGGCCAAGGAATTTGACTACGAGCTTTTTCAGCTAAATGCCAGTGACACGCGAACCGAAGGGACTCTGAGAAGGCTCGTCGGCCAATCGTCAAGAACAGTCAGCCTCTACAGTTCCAAGGGCAAGCTCATCTTCTTAGACGAAATTGACGGCCTCTATGGCATAGGCGAGGCCGATGCCGTCAAAGCAATAGTCGAGCTCATCAAGGAGTCAAGAGTCCCCATAGTAATGGCAGCGAACGATCCCTGGGATCCAAAGCTGAGGCCTCTCCGAGAGGTATCCGTAATGATAGAGTTCAAGCGCCTGAGGTCATCCTCCATAATAAAGCACTTGAAGAAGATATGCACGAAAGAGGGAATAATGGCCGACGAGAGGGCTCTGAAGATAATAGCTGAACTCGCCGAAGGCGACATGAGGTCTGCAGTTAATGACCTTCAAGCGGTGGCTCAAGGTAAGAAGAGGTTGACAGTGAATGACGTCTCGTGGCTAAGGGCTAGGAACAGGCAATACCAAGCTTTTGACGTCTTGAGGATGCTCTTCTCTGCAAAGCGGTGCGATGACGCTAGAAACGTGATAAACTCGTCGTTGCTCGACTACGAGACCCTTATGCTCTGGATAGATGAAAACTTGCCAAGGCAGTACACGGACCCAGAAGAACTTGCTAAGGCGTATTATTATTTGGCGAGAGCCGACGTATTCTTGGGTAGAATGAAGAGGAGGCAGAAGTGGGAGCTACTGAAGTACATAATAGACTTCATGACGGCGGGGATCGCGATGTCGAAAATACATCCGTACAGGTTTACTAAGTATGGTTTTCCTCAAAAGATATTGTTGCTAGCTAAAGCTAAAGACATGAGAGCCATCAGGGAGTCAATATGTGAGAAAATAGCCTCCAAGTGTCATCTATCTAGAAAGAAGGCTAGCACGGAGGTGATGCCATTCCTGCACGTAATGTTTGAAGCCTCCGGCCTTGCTAAACGCGATATTTCACGGTGGTTAGACCTAAACGAATCCATGGAGGCATTTTTGAAGAAACGTGGCTAGTGAAGGTCTACCTCAAGAAAAACTTTCTTTGGGTCTTTCGGGACTCCCTTTAATATCGATAAAAGCCCCCTCAGCACTTGGACGAACATCTTTGATGTGAACTGGTTTAATGGCACGAGCTCTCCGTCAACCACTAACTTCACGCCCTCTCTTCTTTTAATGCACTTTACGGGATCTTCTTCGCCCCTAGCTATGGCCTCGGCGAGGTCCCTACAATTGTTAAAGCCGCATCCACCGCAGTTCTCTAGTGCTAGAAGCTTCATGATGTCTTCTAGCATCACCTCGTGAATGGCCCTGAGCACCTCGTCGACGTCGACGATCTTGCTCGTCTGAGAGGCCGCTAAGCGCTTAACACCATCGCTTAAGGGCACTATAGCTATGCTTTTAGCATCTGCCTCGCTCACGTCAGCCTCTGATGAAGCGGCCACTACATGTGGTATAGCTCTATGCCCCTCGACTAATACTAAGCACCACTTGCCAGGGATGAACTTCTTAATATCGTCTAAGCTGAGCTTTGAGCCAACCCTTATGAACGTTGAGGTGTTCACGACGTCCACTACTAGGAAAACTTTAGAGTCTTTGATACCGTTATAATCGTCCTGGAAGATCAACGCCACGTTATAGCCCTTATTTGCTAGCTTGCTACCTAACGCGTGCATCAGCTTTAGCCTTGCCTCTCTCCTGGAGCCTACTACACCTATCACCGTCTTCAAAATTAGCCCCTCACGTGGGCTACTATGTGGCGAGCCTCTGGAAGTATCAGCCTCCTAAGAGCGAGCTCGACAGCATGGGGAGAGCCAGGTATTGAAAATATGGCAGTTTTTTTGTAAACCCCCGCGGTTGCCCTCGTCAGCATGGCTGCGCTACCGATTTCGCCATAGCTTAAAAACCTTAGGAGTTCTCCGAAGCCCGGGATCCTCTTTTCGAAGAGCTCTTCAACAGCCTCGATGGTCACATCTCTATCGCTTAAGCCAGTACCACCAGTCGTTATTATAACATCGGGTCCCACATCCTCAACAACTCTTTTTATCTCTTGTTTTATGGTGGAGGCGTCGTTAGGGACTATAGACCTACCCTTAAACAGGTGGCCTTCCGCTTCTACAATACTTCTTATCTTTTCTCCATTATCTTCCTTAACCTCTTTTCCTTCTCTAAATAAGTTGTAGAGAGTGTCGCTAGTTACTATAGCATAGAAGGACAGTTTTAGAGGGGCCTTTTCCCTATGCTCCTCTACGACCTTGCTCACTTCGCTTCCCTCTTAACTTTGCCCCTCACTCTTATGCTTGTAATTTCGGTGTGAGGATATTGGCCATTTTCGTCTTTCTCGTACTTCTTCACCATGTCCCACACGTTTAGAAGTGCCACTGTTGTAGCCACTAGGGCCTCCATTTCTACTCCAGTCTTCCCCACGGCCCTCACAGAAGTGCGAACCCTCACCCCTTCGTCCTCTACGTCTATGCGGACTGAAACGTTAGTCAATGGGATCGGGTGGCATAGCGGTAGTAGTTCGGCTGTCTTTTTTGCGGCCAGTATAGCTGCTATATTTGTCGTCGAGAAAACGTCGCCCTTCTCCACACTGCCCTCTCGTATTCTCTTTAGGGTCTCGGGCCTCAGCTTTATGAAGCCCTCCGCCTCCGCCTCTCTGTACATGTCGGCTTTATCCGTCACGTCGACCATGGAAACCCTCATCTAGACCACCAATAGAGTCAAACACGACCTTCAAGGCCTTAACACGAGGATCATCATGATTGACTTTGAAGATCCTTATCCTACCGAAGACCTTCTCCGTGATGACGCCCATGTCCTTTAACTCTTCGAGGTGGCGCAAAGCCGTCTTGTAATTGACTCCTGCCTCTCTAGCTATGGCTGTTATGTTAAGCTCTTCTTTGTCCAGCATGACTCTCAATATCCTTATTCTAGCTCTAGAGCCTAACAGGTTTTCCACGCTCAACACTCTTTCCTCCAATTTCTTCAGCCAAAAGCCTCGAAACCTCTTTTTCTAGTAGATAAGCTGGTATTGCGGGTAAGCCTATTAACGTGGTTCTCCCCCTTCCGATGGTCGCGGTTTTTGTCGTTATGAAACCCATCTTCTCTAAGTTCTTAACGATCTTCCATAGTTGTGTATGCCTCTTAGCCCTAAGCCCCCAAAGTTCGCACTCGCTTCGATACTTCTCTTCAAAAGACCCCATCCTCAAGTACGCGACCCCCTTCTTTAACTCTTTAGCTATCGAGAGCAGCACGATCTTCTCATCTATTAACAAGCTCTTTAGATCCTCGACTCTGATAGCCGGGTGTATGAAGCTACTTGCCTCTCTCACGTCGTCTGGCGTTACTTGGTCCCTCTCCTTCATGTCAGCTATTTTGCCGGCCCTCCATA
Source organism: uncultured Nitrososphaerota archaeon (assembly GCA_964562935.1). Taxonomy (GTDB): domain Archaea; phylum Thermoproteota; class Methanomethylicia; order Nezhaarchaeales; family WYZ-LMO8; genus WYZ-LMO8. Next base: position 3,879 of record CAZLVJ010000006.1, on the reverse strand, counting down.
ACAACTCTATGGCCAGCCTAGCGTCGCCGCTACCTCCGCGATCAATGCCGACATTGTCGGCTATAACCTCTAACGCCTCCGGAAGCACCGCCCCCTCTCTAAAAGCTAGCTTGACCCTCTCCTGAAGTATGGCCATCAATTGTTGGGAGGTATACGGCTCAAATTCCACTATGTTCTTGGTCAGGCTACTCTTAACGACGTCATCTAACTCGTAGACGAAATCCTTGCTCCTCGAGATGAGCATCAGGCCCAACTTGACCTTGTCTTCCTCGTAGCCCTCTAATATCCTTAACAAATTGTAAAGCGCCTCCTGCCCTGCCGTCTTCACGAAGTAGTGGACTTCGTCGAGCACTAGGATTATCGACAGTTGCCTCTCCTCGAGTAGCGAGACTATCATCTTTAAGAGCTCTTGAGGGGACAACCCCCTACTAGGTAGGGAGGGGGCCAAGACCTCCATTACCCTCTGACATATGAAGAAAAGGGTCCTCTCTCGATAGCAGTTCACGTAGATAAACTTGAAGCCCTTGCCCCTTTTTCCAAGCTCTTCTTCCAAAATCTTCCCGAAGAGCTTGGAGGTGGCAGTTTTACCCGTTCCGACGCTCCCTATCAGAAGGGCTTTTTGATAGAAGCCTCTCTCCCCCTCAACTATGTACCTGAAGAAGTTTACTAAAATCTTCAATTGTCTCTCTCGATGGGGCAAGCTAGGAGGCACGTACTCAAATGAAAGAGCTCCTTCGTCCTTGAACACGGATTTGCTGGTCGTGATGTCGAAGCCCTCAGCCCTCATGAAAGAACACCGTGCTATGCATGCTACATCTTTCACCAACACCGATATAAGCTCACAAATTATAACGTGGAAAGACGCTTTTTATTTTAGCCTTCGTCAACCAACGACAACCCGACGACATCCCAAACCACATTAATTACGAGCTTCTTCTCGCCTCCCGTCAATTCGAGCCTCTCCATTATCATGCTTGACAGCTTCTCCTCGTCTACTTCGAGGTAATCCCCCCGCACTCTACTCACAACGTTGACCCTCTTCAACCCCTTCAAGACCCTCTTGGCCGAAGCTATTATGTCTCTAAGCCTCGCTGGAGAGGCGTCGTCGAACACCACGAATTTATAGGCCCTAGTGAGTCTACCGGACAGAAGTTCTACTAATTGGCGACCTGGCAGGCTTGACCAGACCAACACTACCCCTCTGTCGTTAAATGCCCTAACGTAGGCATTGAGATCATACGGAAATATCGTGTCGATGGCCTCCCAAGCCGTCCAGCGCTCCTTGCCAGCCTCAGTGGTCAACATCAATCTCCACAAAGTAGAGCCCGTAAGTTTAAAGCTAGGCCACGTAAAAACTATTTCGAGATGATGAAAGGGTAGGTTTGCGAGAGGCCGATGAGCTTCAACCCCGATGCTGAAAGCCCTCTCAAATACACGCAAAGAGGCGCACTATGCTACGTGCTGACTACTGGCATGTGTAATTTGAAGTGCGATTACTGTGGCGGCAGCTTCCCAAATCACCTCGTCCCGCCGAGCATCAAGTACACCATAAGAGATCTCCAAGACTTCTTAAGCGGCGTCGAGGGGCTAGTCATAGCCTTCTATGGAGGGGAGCCCCTCCTCAACCATTCATGGGTTATGAAGGTTATGGAGAGGATAGATGCCGAGCACTTCGTCATACAGACAAATGGCACTCTAATCGATAGGTTGCCTCGAGATTATTGGTTGCAAATGGACGCGATCTTGCTATCGGTAGACGGCGTGGAGGAAGTGACGGACAGGCATAGGGGCAGGGGAGTCTACAAGAAAGTCGTGGAGTCAGCGAGGAAGCTTAGAGAGATGGGCTACGAGGGGGACTTGATAGCGAGGATGACCTTGACTGAGTCGAGCGACGTCTACAGAGACGCCATCCACTTGCTCTCCCTGAACCTCTTCGACCACGTGCACTGGCAACTAAACGCTGTCTGGAACCCAGACATGGAGGGCTTTAAGTTCTGGTTGCTCAACGAATACGTACCCAAGCTTGAGCGCCTGGTCGATTTATGGGTCTCCAACCTCCTCAGAGGAAAGATCCTAGGGATAGCGCCCTTCAAGGCTCTGTCGTATGCTATCGCGAGGAACTTAAGCTTGGGAGCACCCCCGTGCGGAGCAGGGTGGAACGCCTTAGCCATAAACACTAGTGGCGACGTCTTGTCTTGCCCGATAGCTGTCGACGTGAGCTGGGCGAGGCTCGGCAACGTTAAGAGATCTACGTTCGTCGACCTCCTTGGGAGAGTAGGGATAGGGGATCCCTGTACGAGTTGCGACTACGGCGCGCTCTGCGGGGGCCGCTGTCTCTACGCCTACCACGAGAGGCTGTGGGGCGACGAGGGTTTCGAAGTCCTCTGCAGAGCTACGCGGGCCCTCATCGATCAGCTTTTTAGCAGTAAGTCCGAGATAGAGGAAGCTATTAAAGAGGGCTCTGTAAAGATCGACGCCTTAAATTACCCTCCCTTCCCAAACACCATAGAGATAATACCATGAGAAATGAAGCTTAGAGCTCCAGCTCAACGCTCTTGACGTCAGTCCTCAAAGCACATCGACATTAGTTGCCTCTACATCGACTCGCTGGTCCTTAATTTAAATAAAGGCTCAGCACTCAAGATCTTCTTCATCGAGATCGTCGAGGCCAGAGTCATCATTGCCTATTTAGAGGTTCTCGGTCTTCTCAAAAATTCTTTACGCGCTTGTTGTACGGGCAGACGACTTGGCATATCGAACATAAAATCAAGGAGTTCTCTGTAGGTCTCTTTAGGAGCTTGGGCGCCATCTCCAAGACGTCCGCGTCCACGTCTCTTGAGGGAGGGACCAAAGAGTTCACGCACCTCCTTGCGTCGATCTTGTAAGGCTCCCTTATGGCGTGGAGTGGGCAGGCTCTAATGCACGCCTCGCACTTGCCGCAGAGATCTCCTTTAAAGGGAGCATCAGGCTCGACGATAGCGTCCGTGACCACGCACGTTAGCCTGAGTTTAGAGCCGTACACGGGGTTTATTATCAAGGAGTTCTTGCCATAACATCCGACCCCTGCTCTGATGGCGACCTGCTTCAATGGCAGGTCGTAGGGCCTGTGCTCGGCCCTGAGACCTAGGCCTCCCAAGTAAATGCATAGCTTGAGCGCCTTCTCGGCCATGATCTCCTCGTAGACGTAGTAAACGTCGAATCCGCTCTCTTTCGCCCTGAAAATGGCCATGTCGAAGACCTCATCCCATGCCTCCAGCCCCAGTACTACGATTGTCCTGGCCCAAGGCATCACGTAGTCCCTGAAGTCCTCAGCTGAAGCGAAGCTCGCGAAGTTGAAGCCCACCTCTTCGAGGGCATATTTTCGGATGAGCTCCTTTAAAGACATGAGTTAACTCTCCCTTAAGGGTTAAGGGCAGTGGCCCGGATAAATTAAGGCATTCTAACAAGCCCTCTTAAGAGATCGGAATGACCGGGCCTTAGTCGTCCCTTCTACGCGTAATACTCAGGTGGAGAGCTTGAAGGCCTATGCTTGGCTCTCAGATAGTAGAGCTAGTGCGGGGGGTGGGATTTGAACCCACGCAGGCCTACGCCACGGGAGTCGAGCGGCCTCAGTAGGCCGTGCCTCAGTCCCGCGCCTTTGACCTGGCTCGGCCACCCCCGCCTGCCTAGTGTTGATTTACAAGGTGCACTATATTTATTTCGTGCTGAATAGAAGAATGTCACCTCTTGGCCAGCTTTTGGCTTACTAAGAGAGGTATCGGGCCCTCTCTTAAGCGGGCTCTGAGGTAAGTTTTATCTTAAGGACTGGAGCAGAAGATGGCGCGAGGGCCCCGGTTGCCTAGCGGTTATGGCGGCCGCCTCGTAAGCGGCAGGTCGCGG
>CAZLVJ010000005.1:0-34434 GCA_964562935.1 uncultured Nitrososphaerota archaeon | reverse complement strand
TCCTCACCTTCTCCACGCTCCCCTCGCAGACCCTCACCAGCTCGCCCGGGCTCACGGGTTCATGAGAGCACCCATCAAGGCCTGCCAGCGTGTCAAGAGCACAGGACTCCGATGCCACAATGACTAAGTCGTTGGCCCTTCCCATGCAGAGAGGCCTAAACCCTAGGGGGTCTCGATAGGCGTAGAGCTCCCCCTCGTCGTTCACGAGAACGAGCGAGCAGGCCCCGTCTATCTCTGAGGCCGTCAACTTGAAGGCCTCCACGTAGTCCATCCCGCACTCTACGAGGTTCTTCGCCAATAGCTTTGCCAGCACTTCAGCGTCGGTCTTGGTCGTAAATATTACGCCTTGCTTCGCGAGCTCCTCCCTTATGTCGAGGAAGTTCGTTATCGCTCCGTTGAAGGCCAAGGCGAACGAGAACTTGGGGTTCTTGACAGTGAAGGGCTGAACCTCCTCCATCATGACGCGAGAGGTCGTTGAGTATAAGACGTGGCCTATGCCCACGCGGCCTCTAAGGTTGGTCAAGACCTCTCTGGTAATCACGTCCACTACTAGCCCCAGCCCTTTGTGCACCCGCACTTCGCTGGCATCCAAGACGGCTATGCCAGCAGACTCTTGTCCTCTATGCTGGATGGCGTAGAGCGCCTTGTATAGGTGCTCCGTTACATCGTCCTTCGCTATGGAACTTATCCCCACTATCCCACATTTCTCTCTCATTTTGAGCGATGCCGTCATTCTCTTGTTATCCTCCTGCAGAACTCCTCGTACGCCCTCTTTACCTCTTCGAGCGAGGCTCCCCTCCTGTAGAGATCCTTGTCCAGCACTTCGCCTGTCCTAGCGTCCCTAATCCGCATGCAGTCGGGGTTGAGCTCGTCTCCTATCAGTATCCCGTCATCCACCCTGCCGAACTCGAGCTTGAAGTCTAGGAGCGCCATCCCCCTGCTCTCGAGGAACCTCCTCAAGACCTCATTCGCCTTGAGGATCGCCTCGGTCATCTGCTCTATCTCGCTTTTGGTCGCGAGCTTGAGGGCTATCATGTGCGATTCGTTTATCATGGGGTCTCCTCGAGCATCGTCCTTGAGGAAGAACTCAACGACTGGAGGGTCGAAGACCGTGCCCTCGGACACGGGCAGCCTCTTTACTACGCTCCCCGTCGCGACGTTCCTGCACACAACCTCGACTGGAATCATTTTGAGCTTCTTAACCACGATCGACGACTCGTCGTACGTCTTAACGTAGTGGTTATCGACGCCGCCGCGCTTCAGGACCTCGAAGAGCCTAGCCGATATGCTTGCGTTTAGCGCTCCCTTGCCTGGGATGACGTCCTTCTTCTTGCCATCGAGTGCCGTCACTTGGTCCTTAAACCTCAACAAAACGAGAGAAGGGTCGTCGAGGGCGTATACAAGCTTCGTCTTTCCTTCAGCTATCAACCCCATCAGCTTATACTTCACAGAGCCCCCAACCTTCTTCCGTCACTTGGGGTTTTAAGCTTTAGCCAGCTGGCCCCGCAAACCTTTGCTAGTAGCCACCGATAACGTCATCAAGCGTAGCTTCGTAGCATTTCTATTGCCACAGCCTTAAGCGTGGCCACCTTCCTCTCAACGACCTCGCGTCTACCAGCTTAAGAGATTTAGCTAGGCGCCCGCTCTTAATGGGTGGTGGAATGATGAGCATCTTACCCATAGACGCTGGCAGGTATGGTAGTGAGGAGATGAGAAGGATCTTCACTGAGGAGTCCAGGCTCCAGAGAATGCTCGACGTCGAGGCTGCTTTGGCCAAGGCCAACGCGAAGTACGGCCTGATACCGCCTGAGGCGGCCCAAGTCATAGCCGAGAGGGCTAGCGTGAAGTACGTCAAGCTGGAGAGGGTTAAGGAGATAGAGGCGAGGACAAGGCACGACGTCATGGCCGTCGTCGAGGCGCTTGCAGAGGTCTGTGGAGACTACGGCGGCTACGTGCACGTCGGGGCAACGAGCTACGACATAGTCGACACGGCCACGGCCCTCCAACTCAAGGATGCCATAGCTATAATCGAGAGGAGGCTCGAGGAGCTCTGCCGATTGCTCTGCGACATGGCCATAAAGTACAGGGACCTAATGATGATAGGGAGGACCCATGGCCAGCACGCCCTTCCGATAACCCTCGGCTTCAAGTTCGCCGTATGGGCATCGGAGTTCGCGAGGCACGTAGAGAGGCTCAGAGAGGTCAAGAAGAGGGTCTTGGTCGGGAAGATGTCTGGTGCCGTCGGGACGATGGCTGGCTTCATGGGAAAGGGGATGGAGGTCCAAGAGGAGGTCATGAGGCTCTTGGGGTTGAGGGCCGAGACCGTATCCACTCAAATAGTCCAGAGGGACAGGCTTGCCGAGCTCGTATGCCTCTTCGCGATAATAGCTTCGAGCTTGGACAGGATAGCCACGGAGATAAGGAACCTCCAGAGGCCGGAGATCATGGAGCTGGCGGAGGGCTTCGAGCCTGAGCAAGTCGGAAGCTCGACGATGCCCCACAAGCAGAACCCGATAGACTGCGAGAACGTGTCGAGCCTCGCGAAGCTCATGAGGAGCTTAGTCATACCGGCGCTGGAGAACATACCGCTGTGGCACGAAAGGGACCTAACCAACTCGGCCAACGAGCGCTTCATAATACCCGAGTCCTGTATACTCTTGGACGAGATGCTGAGGAGGACCACGAAGGTCTTAAAGAACCTTAGAGTCTACCCCGAGAACATGAGGAAGAACCTTGAGCTGACCAAGGGCATGATCATGAGCGAGGCTGTCATGATATACTTGACCAAGAAGGGCATGAGCAGGCAAGAGGCCCACAGGTTGTTGAGGGAGCTCTCGATGAGGGCCATGGCAGAGGGCGTCCACTTATCAGAAGCGTTAAAGAAGGACGAAAGAGTAAGGAGGTTCTTGACTGAGCAGGAAATAGACGAGCTAATGAGGCCTGAGAACTACTTAGGAGAGGCCCAAAAGCTCATAGACAAGGCAGTCAGCGAAGCTGTGGCCCTACTAGAGCAAGTTGGGGCTTAGGGACCACGTAGTTAAGCTTTTAATGATCCGAGGAGAAGCATTATAACGCCCGCCTCCCACGTCTGCCGAGACCCTCGCCGAGGGGGTGAAGATGACAGCGGATCGGTCAGGCGGGCTACAGGGGATGAGCGATCCCGACCACGCTGATCGATGAAGACCTTCGCTGGACCGGAGGCGACCCCAACAAGCCTTTCGGACTCAGAATATGGATGATGCTCAAGGTCGGGGGGCGTTGGAAGCATTAAAGGCCCTCTACGACCCTACATCATGGGCTTCATTCTAATATCGCGCCTCTATCGGCAGACCCGGCCATTCTCACGTACCTCGCTAGGTAGCCTCTGAGAGGCCTGCTTGGCAGGATGGTCTTCTTTGCCCTCTCCTCCTCTGGCGCCACGAACTCGACGTCTATCCTCCTCCTCTCTATGTCTATCGTTATGACGTCGCCGTCGACTACCTTAGCTATGGGGCCTCCCTCAGCTGCTTCTGGGGACACGTGGCCCACGGCCAGGCCCCTCGTGGCGCCCGAAAACCTCCCGTCCGTGACGAGCGCTACCTTCTCCCACAAGTCCATGCCGACTATGAGGGAGGTTGGCGTGAGCATCTCCCTCATCCCAGGCCCTCCTTTCGGGCCCTCGTACCTTATCACTACAACGTCGCCCTCCCCTATCTTGCCCTTCATTATGGCTTCCACTGCCTCTTCCTCAGAGTTAAATGCCTTGGCTACTCCTCTGAACCTCCACATGGACTTAGGCACCGCCGCTATCTTGACTATCGAGCCTCGAGGGGCCAAGGAGCCTTTTAAGACCGCCAGTCCTCCCTCCTTCATCACAGGATCTGAGGCGCTCCTGATGACCTCTCTGTTCTCGACCCTGAAGTCCTTTATCAGCTCGCCCACGGTCTTGCCTGTGACGGTCAGTGCGTCTAAGTGTAAGAAGTCCCTTATCTCTGACATCAAGGCCATGACTCCGCCCGCTAGGTACAAGTCGTATACTGTGTGAGGTCCGTTGGGCGATATCGTGCAGAGTTGCGGCACCACCCTGCTCATCCTATCGAACTCGTCTAGCTCGAGGTCCACGCCAGCTTCGTGGGCTATGGCCGGTAGGTGAAGGGCCGTGTTTGTGGAACCCCCCAACGCGACGTCCACGGCTATGGCGTTCAAGAAGGCCTTGTAGGTCATGACGTCTCTTGGCCTCAGCCCCTTTCTCACCATCTCCACCACGAGCTCCCCAGACCTTCTAGCTATCCTGAGCCTCTCGGCCGACACTGCTGGCGCCGTGCCGACCCCTGGGAGGCCCATCCCCATGGCCTCCACTAGACAAGCCATCGTGTTGGCGGTGAACATCCCGCTACACGACCCCGGTCCTGGGCACACGCACTCCTCGATCTTCTTCAGCTCCTCCAGCGTGATTGTTCCCTTAGCGAACTCACCCACAGCTTCGAATATCTTGCTCAGCGTTATCTTCGTACCCCTGTAGTCCCCAGGCATCATGGGGCCCCCCGTGACCACAATCGAAGGTATGTTAAGCCTGGCAGCTGCCATCAACATGCCGGGGACTATCTTGTCGCATGAACATATCAAGACCATGCCATCGAACCTGTGGGCTTCGACCACTAACTCCACGGAGTCGGCTATGAGGTCTCTAGAAGGCAACGAGTACTTCATGCCTTCGTGGCCCATCGCTATGCCATCGCATATCGCTATGGTGTTGACCTCGAAGGGCTGACCGCCTGCGCTCGCTATGCCCTGCTTGACCGCCTCGGCCAATGTCCTCAGGTGGACGTGTCCGGGGACTACTTCAGAGTAGCTGTTGACGACGGCTATGAAGGGCTTCTCGAGGTCTTGATCTCTCAGGCCGAGCGCCTTGAGGAGGCTCCTATGAGGGGCTCGAGAAGGAAACTCCTTCACGACCTCGCTCCTGAGCGGCAAATAGTCTTCACCCGCTGTTTTGGGCCTCCTATGGGTTTATATTGATTGCTATCGATCCTCGGCTTGCCCGAGCATCTGCTATCCCAAGTAGCGATGGAGGAGGAAAAGGGTGAGGCAAAAAATCAATAATTTACCATACAGCAGGAGTTGAGCTCCTCAGCTCTCGATCCCAGCCAGCTTCCTCAGCTCTCTACCAACTCTCTCGATTAGGTGGGCCTCGATCGCCTTCATAAGCTCTGTAGCACGCTTTTTACCCGAGGCGCATTCTTCGACCCACTCCTTTGCAAAAGAGCCGTCTCTAACCCTTTCGACGATTTTCCTCATGTTCTCTTTGACGTGGTCGTCTATGACCTTAGGCCCAGCGGTCAGGCCTCCATACATGGCTGTCTCGCTCACGTTCTTTAGCATGTGCACAAGCCCGCCGGAGTATATGAGGTCCATTATCAGCTTGGCCTCGTTGCAGACTTCGTAGTACGCCACCTCTGGCTGGTAACCTTCTTCTACCAAGACCTCGAAGCCCTTCTTTATCAACTCCATGAGCCCACCGACGAGCACACACTGCTCCCCTATGAGGTCCGTCTCAGTCTCCTCCTTGAAGGTCGTCTCTATGACGCCCACTCTAGCGCATCCTATTCCCTTGGCTATGGCTAAGGCCTTTTGAAGGGCCTTGCCGGAGTAGTCGTTGTGGACTGCCACTAGGGCCGGGACTCCCTTGCCTTGGAGGTACATCTCCCTGACCTTCGCCCCAGGGCTTTTAGGAGCAACCATGAAGACGTCCACTTCCTTCGGGGGCTTTATGATGCCGAAGTGGACGTTGAAGCCGTGAGCGAAGCAGAGGCTCTTGCCCTCGGATAGGTAGGGCTTTATCTTTTCTTCATACACTTTCGGTTGCTCTGTATCTGGTATGAGGAAGAGTATTACGTCTCCTCTCTTAACAGCCTCTGGGATTTCGTAGACGTCGAAGCCTTCGCTAGCAGCTAGATTCCAAGAGCGCCCCTCTCTCCTAAGCCCCACTATTACATTAAATCCGCTGTCTCTTAGGTTGAGCGCTTGGGCCCTTCCTTGGCTTCCGTAGCCTACGACGGCGATGGTCGATCCCCTTAAAACGCTGTCGTCTATTTCATGGTCTTTATATATGCGGGCCAAGGCCGTCTACCTCGACAAAGCGATAGGGCCTGATCTAGCGAGGTCTACGACCTCAGCTATAGCTTTTACCTCGCCTATAAATTTGTTGACCACTTCCGGCTCATCTACTATCTCCATAGTTAGGGTGAGCGCCCTCTCCTCGATTATGCGAGCGCCGTATTTCGATGCTAGCGCGCGGATCATCTCCCTCTCGCTGGGCTTGGGCGCGTTGACCTTCATCAGCGCGAGCTCCTTGGAGTAGAGGCTCTTCAGGGGGCTCGCCCCCACAGATATGACGGTGGGCACTTTCTCTATTTGCTTGACCAATAGCTCCATGGTCCTTTCGTCGGTGCTTACGAGGAAGGTCATCTTCGACACGCCGGGCTGAGTCGTCGGGGCCACCGCTATGGCGTCTATGTTTATACCCCTCCTCCTAATTATCGAGCTGACCTTGTAGAGCACTCCAGGCTTGTCCTCGACTATCGTCACGAGTACCCTCGGCTCAGGTCCTTGGCTCACTAACCAACACCTCATGAAGAGCTCGGCCTGGGAGAACCATTGGGAATACCCTCTCCTCCGGCGAGATGGGCACGTCTATCACTGTAGTGACGTCGCTACCTATTGCCTGCTTGAGAGCTTCTTCGAGCTCTGTTAGAGAGCCCGGCCTGACGCCCTCGGCCCCGAAGGCTTGGGCTAGCTTTACGAAGTCCGGGATCCTGCCGAGGTTTGCGGCTATGAACCTTCTTTTATATAGTAAGTGTTGCCACTGCCTAATCATCCCTAGCACGCCGTTATTTAGCACGACTACCACTACTGGGATGCCCTCAGTGACTGAAGTGGCCAAGTCTTGCTCGGTCATCAAGAAGCTACCGTCTCCGTCTATGTCCACGACCACTTTATCGGGACACGCGACCTTGGCTCCAAGGGCCGCCGGGAAGCCAAAGCCCATGGTCCCCAAACCCCCTGACGTGATGAACGACCTCGGGGCCCTGACTAAGTAGTGTAAGGCGCTCCACATTTGATTTTGACCTACGCCGGTCGTGACTATAGACTTGCCGGGTTCGAGGAGCCTGTTGAGCAACTTGATCACCGCCGATGGCTTTAAATCAGAGCCCCGCACCTCCTCGACCCCACGCTCGAAGGCGGCCCTCAGCTCTCTTATCCTGTTAAGCCATGCATCGCGAGGCTTTGCTCTCTTCAACTTCTTGAGCTCTCTAATTAAGAGCCTCAGGACTTCTCTTGCATCGCCCACTATTGGTAGATCCACCTGGACGTTCTTGCTGATTTCTGCTGGATCTATGTCCACGTGTATCTTGTAGGCCCCTTTCGCGAATTCGTCGAACTTCCCAGTAGTTCTATCGGAGAAACGGGTCCCAATCGCGAGCAAGACGTCGCACTCGACAACTGCGTAATTCGCATACGCCCTTCCGTGCATCCCTATCATCCCTAAGCAGAGTGGGTGGTCCTCTGGTATCGCTCCCTTGCCCATCAGGCTGGTCACGACCGGCGCTGAGAGGGTCTCGGCCAAGGCTAGGAGCTCCTCATGAGCTCCCGACCACGTCACCCCGCCGCCCGCTAGTATGAGGGGCCTCTCGGCCTCAGCCAGCACTTCAGCGGCCTTCCTGACCTTGTCGGGGTCGACACGCGGCGGGCTCGGGTTATAGCCCTTTACGTCGAGCTCATCGGTGAACTCTATCTCAGCTTGTTCCCTCTGCACGTCTACGGGCATGTCTATTAGCACTGGCCCCGGACGTCTGGTCGTGGCTATCGTGAAGGCCGTCTTGAATACCTTGGGTATGTCCTTGGCGGAGGTGAGCTGGAAGCAGTACTTCGTTATCGGCGTCGTTATCCCTATTATGTCGGCTTCTTGAAACGCGTCCTTGCCTATCATGGGCCTCGCGACCTGTCCTGTCAGCGCTATCACCGGCGAGCTGTCCATGTACGCCGTCGCCAAGCCGGTAACAAGGTTCGTAGCCCCCGGACCGGACGTGGCTATGCAGACCCCGGGCCTCCCGCTGGCCCTCGCGTAGCCGTCGGCCATGTGGGCCACGCACTGCTCGTGCCTTCCGAGTATGTGCCTTATGTCAGAGTCGTAGAGGGCGTCGTAGAGGGGCAGGACAGCTCCTCCTGGTATGCCAAAAACCACTTTGACTCCCTCCCTCTTTAGAGAGCGGACTATGGCCTCAGCTCCGCTAATAAACATAGAGCTCACCCCAAGAAGTAGAGGGGCCCTTCGTGCATTGAGGGGTCGCTGAAGGCACTAAAGCCGGGAGGGTCAATGTACTTGGAGAGGCAGATCCCTCTTCATCTCCAGCACCTACGAAAAGGGGGCTCGTCCTTCAGATAAAGGTTTCGGTCTTGAATAGTTCCACAGAGCCCAAGGATGTGACCTCTTAAGGGGTTTTGAGGAGTTTATTGAAATTTATGGCGATGATTGAAGGCTATGAGTAACGTCTGAAAAGTCGCTTACCCTCCTTAAGGAGCTCGTTTAAAACTAATTTTAAGTTGAGGCACCCGCTCGTGATCTACGGTGAAGCGATGTCGAAGGTGCAAGTGATCGACGCAGTCGCCGATTTCGTGTTTTGGTCCACGGTTTGTGTGATCGTGGCATACATAGTCAATAAGAGGCTTGGTTGCTTAGGCATAACTTTGGGTGTTGGCGGCGTAATGTTTTCAGCCCTGGTAACGCTCACGAGCCTCTTGCCTGGGGTCGAGCCCACGTTCTTTTCTTCAATACCATTCCCAGCCCTGATCAACGTCTCTTCGTTATCGCAACCCGCCCTGATATGCATGGCCGCGGCGATCTGTTGCTTCGGGGCGGGCTACATAATTGAAAGGATTATGCATCAAAGGGCTTCTTCAAAAGCTTAGAGGAAGGGCACCGACGAAGCGGCTCTTTTGGTAATACTTTGTTTTTTGACATATAAGCCCCTAGGCGTGGGGCCTCTTCCTCGGGGGAAAAACTTATAAATCCCCGCGAGCGCCCTGCCTTCAGCTAAAGGTGTTTTGTACATCGCTCTAATCTAAAGGACTGCCTTGTTGATATAAGTCATTTTAAGATAGGTTATTCGTAATACTTAGAGGATTGCATCAGGTAGCTGAGGGTCCCTTCCCTCTCATGCCCCTCCTCAGCCCATCGACTTAAAGTCTGATGTGAGATCGCCACTTTAAAGGATCAACCCTTTGACTACGACTAATCTTTCAATTCTCGTTATAACGCATCCTTTTATTGTCCTAAAGCACGTTGGAAGTTCGAGGTGAAGGTTAGCTTGTCTAGAATCGAGAAGTTCGCCAAGAGGTGGGATAGGGAAATCAAGGAGCCGGTGACCTCGAGAGTGAAGTCGTTCTTGATCCCCGACGTCCCCCTGAAGTACAAAATCGACCTAGCCATGAACAAGCTCAAGGTGCAGTTAAACAAGCTCGACCAGGTCAGCGCTAGGCTGATGGAGAGAGACAAGAAGATATTCGAGAAGGTGGTCGACTCCTTCATCAAGCACGACATGGACAGGGCGACGCTGTACGCGAACGAGCTGGCCGAGTTGAGGAAGATGAGCAAGATAATACTGTTCAGCAAGCTCTCACTGGAGAAGGTGCTCTTAAGGCTAGGGACGATAAAGGAGGTCGGCGAGCTCGTAGTCGCCATGGCCCCAGCAGTGGAGGTCGTGAGGAGCGTAAAGAGCAGCTTGGCCGGCGTGTTGCCAGACGCTGAGCAAGAGTTGAGCGAGCTGAGCGAATTGCTCAACAACCTCGTGGTCGAGGCCGGGCAGGTGACCGGACAGGCGCTCACGCTCGAGGCCACAGAGGAGGCCCAGAAGATATTAGAGGAGGCCATGGCCGTGGCCGAGCAGAAGATGAGAGAGAAGCTCCCAGAGATACCAACGGCTGGAGCTGTCGAGCCCACTAGACAATCCACGCCCAAGTGAGGTGACGACGAGTGGTCGAGCTAACAGTAGCTGAGTTCGTCAAGTACATAAGCAAGCAGGTCAGAGACCCCTACGGCAGGCAGATAGGCAAGATAGCGGCCTTCATAAGCGACACGTTGAGCAAGGTGAAGACAGTCGTCCTCGAGCACGGCGACGGAGAGTACAACGGTTACTCCACAGAGTACGTAGCCATAGAGGGCGACATAATAAAGATATTATCGGAGCTAAAGGTCGAGGCTGGCAAGCTGGCCAAAGAGCTTGAGCTCGCGTGGAAGAAGAACTTGGCCCTCGAAGAGTTGCTGGAGAAGAAGGAGATACCTCAGGACGTCTATGAGCACTTCCGCTCGCAGTTCGAAGCCACGCTTAAGGAGCTAAAGAGCAGGGCTACGGAGGTCGTCGAGAAGATCAAGGAGAGAGTAGCTGAGCTGGACTCTCAGACGAGGATTCTGCAGCTGGCGCTGGCCAGCGCAAAGGTGTCCCACAGGATAGGAGAGATCGACGACGCGTTCTTCAACTCGATCACCAACATGATCCAGACGGGGATGAACAGAATAACCAGTGAGAGGAGGGACTTAGAGGCCTCCATAGCCGAGCTCGAGAAACTCACCACCGCACCGCCTGCGCTCCCAAAGGTTGATAAAGAGGGTACAGGGGCACTTGTTGTGCGAGTCAAAGAATAACATCGCAACAAAGCTCGACAGCGAGGTGGAAGCGAGGTGCACCGCTTATGGCGTGGGTTAAGGAGGCAGACCCTTAAGGAGAGGATATATGAGGCTTTAAAGGTGCTCAACGCCCAACACCGCAGACTTCAGCAGTTGATAGCCAGGCTGCACGAGAGGGACAAAGAGTTATTCAACGCGTGTACTATGGCAAAGTCCTGGAACGACGAGCTCCACGCCATACTCTACGCCAACGAGCTCGCAGAGCTCCGAAAGCTCATAAAGACCATCATGGCCAGCAGCTTGGCCATAGAGCAGGTCATACTGAGACTTGAGACCATCGAACAGCTCGGAGACGCCATGGTCCATCTAGGCCCTGTCATAAAGATAATCCAAGGCCTGAGAGGGCAACTGACCAACATAATACCGGAGGTCGCCACGGAACTGGACAACGTTAACAAGATGCTCGGGAGCATACTGGTGGACGTAGGGGAGCCCAAGACCACTGAGGTCGTGGCCAGCGAGGAGGCCTTAAAGGTCTTACAGGAAGCTGAGGTCATAGCCGAGCAGAGGTTGAGAGAGAAACTGCCTGAGCTTCCAGCAGTAGCTCCCGAGAAGATACCCGTCGCCGTTTCGACTGCCGCATCCGTTGGAGTAGATGGCCTCGAGGAAAAGCTGTTGGAGTACATTAGAAGACAAGGCGGGGAGATAGTGATAAGTAGATGCGCGGCCGAGCTCAAAATCCCTCCCGATGACATTAGGAGGGCTCTTGAGAGGCTAGCGTCTGAGGGCAAGATAAAGCTCGCTTAACCTCATCCAAGGGATCCTCCTTTTTTGTCCTTTATTTAAGCAATGAAAGGGGATGTAGTGGTGGCCAGCGAGCTCGAGGGCATCGCCCTCAAATACGTTCAAGAGGCCTTGAAGAACGAGAGAGAGGGCCTGAGGGATAAGGCGATTGAGAGTTACTCAAGGGCCGTCGAGGCCCTCCTTAAGCTCGTCAAACTCTACCCAGATTATCCCTTAAACAAAGTTTACATGGAAAGGGCCTCAATGTACAAGGAGAGGATCAAGCTACTTCAAATTGGCATGCAGTTTGAAGGGACCACTTCCTCAGACTATGGCACCAAGACCGAGGCCCTCTATGTCTCCAGCGCTTCGCGAGAGGAGAGGCCAAACGTGTCCTGGGACGACGTCATCGGCTTGGAGCACGTAAAGGATGAGCTAAGGAAGGCGATAATCCTCCCGACTAAGGTCGATCCCGAGAAATTGCCTCTAGGGTGGCCGACGGGGATTTTGCTCTTCGGTCCCCCGGGTTGCGGCAAGACGCTGGTCGTCGCGGCAGTGGCCACGGAGGTAGACGCTCACTTATTCTACGTGGACCCTGCGCTCATAATGTCCAAGTGGCTCGGTGAGAGCGAGAAGAACGTAGCTAAGGTGTTCGAAGAGGCTCGGCGAAGGGCCTCGAGAGAAAGACCAACCATAATATTCATAGACGAAGTCGAGGCCCTCACGACTATGTTCCCCACAGAGGTCGGCGGCGAGGCGAGGATGAGGAGCCAGTTGCTGAATGAGATGGATGGCCTCCGCTCTAAGGGCAAGAGGCTTTACCTTTACGTTGTGGGCGCGACTAACAAGCCTTGGATGCTCGATCAAGCTTTCCTGAGGAGGTTTCAGAAGAGGATCTACGTTCCGCCGCCGGACTTCAGAGCTCGCGTAGAACTCTTCAAGCACTACACGAGGGGCTTGAAGCTGGCCGACGACGTGGACTTTGAAGTACTAGCACAACGAACTGAGGGCTACACGGCTCACGACATCGAGGAGGCGTGCAGAGAGGTGCAGTTCAAGTTAATAGACGACCTCGACTTAAGGAGGGGGGAGTTGAGAGAGGCTCGCATGAAGGACTTCCTTGACGTTTTGAGCAAGAGGAAGCCCTCCGTCAGCAAAGAGATCATTAGGAAGTATGTGGAGTGGAACGAGAAGTACGGGGCTACTTAAAGATCATTCTTTACCCCTCTTGCTTTTACGATTCTTGTCGAATAGCTTTATAATGTAGCTCTTGATACCTAGCGTGTACTAGCTTGAGGGTAAGCCCATGAATGACGAACGTGGGTACTCAGAGGAGGTTTGGGTAGAGGGTCACCTGATAGACTCCATGATATTGACCAGGATCCTTGACAGGATAATGGAGCTCGAGGGGGACTTCGAGATCATAGAGTTCAGGGTCGGCAAGAAGAAGCACGACTACAGCAGGGCGAGGCTCGTAGTCAAGGGGAGGAGCAAGGAGCACCTCGACGAGATATTAAAAGAGCTCTACAGGTTGGGCGCAGTCCCGGTCGAGGCCAAGGAAGTAGAGTTGAGGCCCGCGCCAATGGATGGAGTCGCGCCCGACGACTTCTACTCGACGACTAACTACCCCACTGAGGTATTCTATCAAGGGTCTTGGATACCGGTCGAGGACATTATGATGGACAAGGTCATAGTGGTAGACCCCCAGTCTAAGAGGGCACGGTGCGTTCCTCTTCGAGAACTCAAGAGGGGGGACTTAGTAGTCGTCGGCGAGAGGGGGGTTAGGGTCAGGCCTCCGGAGAGGCCTCGCGAGAGCTTGAAGATATTTGAGTTCATGAGCAGCAAGGTCTCGCCCGAGAAGCCCTCGACATCGATAGTCAAGCACATAGCCAGAGAGATGCACGACGTGAAGCGCAGAGGTGGCAAGATCGCCGTCGTGGCGGGGCCAGCCGTTGTCCACACAGGCGGAGCACCAGCTCTGGCGAAGATCATTAGGCTCGGCTACGTCGACGTACTGTTGGCCGGGAACGCCCTCGCGGTCCACGACGTCGAGTACGCGCTGTTCGGGACGAGCCTAGGGATTAAGGTCGACGAAGGGGTGGCCTCTCCCAAGGGGCACAGAAACCACTTAGCGGCCATAAACGAGATACTAAAGGCTGGCTCGCTAAGAGCCGCCGTAGAAAAGGGGGTCCTGAACAAGGGGGTCATGTACGAGTGCATAGTCAGAGGGGTCCCCTACGTCCTCGCGGGCTCCATAAGGGACGACGGACCCCTCCCCGACGTGATAACAGACGTGGTAGAGGCCCAGCAGGCCTATAGGGAGCACCTCAAGGGCGTCGACATGGTCTTGATGCTCGCTTCGACGTTGCACTCGATAGCCGTTGGGAACATGTTGCCGGCGACTGTCAAGGTCGTCTGCGTCGACATAAACCCGGCGACCATAATCAAATTACTAGATCGAGGGACTGCCCACGCCGTGGGCGTGGTCTCTGACGTCGGCGTCTTCTTGAAGATGCTCGCTGACGAGCTCTGGAGCTTGAGCGCTACCTAGATCTAAGGCTTGCCACTGCCTTGACCACGTCGCTCTTGGTTATTACCCCGCACAACTTCCCCTCTTCGTCGACGACCGGCAATCCGCTTATCCCCTTCTCGAGCATGAGCCTAGGGGCTACGCATAGGTCGTCGTCTTCCCGTACAGTTATCGGGTTCTTGGTCATGACCTCCTCGATCGTCAATATCAACGACGAAGGGATGGTCTCGAAGGTTGGATGCTTTACGGGTCGGAGGGACGACGTATAGAAGGTGAGATCGGTGAGGGTCACTATGCCTATAGGCTTGCCACCATCGCCTAGCACCAAGACCCTGCTTATGTTATGCTTGATCATCAAGTTCATCGCCCTGAAGAGCGAGTGCTTGGGCTTAACGCAGATTACGTTTCTAGTCATGAAGTCCCTCACCCTAAAGACGCCCTCGCAACGCTCGGCATAGTAGCGGCATATGTCCGTCTTCGTCACTATGCCCGCGAGGCGCTCTTTGTCTACCAATAACAGAGAGCTTATGTCGTTGTCTAGCATGATGTTCGCCGTTGTCCTGACGTCAACATCAGGCCTCACCAAAACGAGGTTTGCGCTCATCACCTCCGAGACGGGTATTTCGAGCAAGCTCCTGTCGGTGCTGTCAATTGCCAAGAACTTGACGATGTCCTTCTTCGTGACCAAACCAACGGGTCTATCTTCCTCCGCCACGACGACCCTACTGATGTTGTTCCTTATCATTAGGTCTCTCACGACGGCGAGGCTCTCATAGGGCGCTGTGGTTATGACCTTCTTCGTCGCTATGTCATATACTGGCGTAGAGGACAAAGTGACTCCCTCTCCATAGTTGTCTTCTCTTGAGCAAAATTTATGCCTTAGGGGGCCTATCGCAGAGCCGTGAGTTTTCAAGAACTCGAGGGTCTCGTAGGAGTGCTTATCTTAGCTATGTCGCCTGTGCTGGAGACTAGAGCCTCGATACCTTATGGAGTTATGATCGGCCTTCCAATACCAGACGTCCTTGCAGTCTCGCTCCTCGGCAACTTATTACCGGCGCCCTTCTTGTTGTGGGGCTTGTCGAGCCTAGAGAGTTGGGCTCTAGAAGACGATGACTGGTGGCTTAAGCGCGTGCTCGCGTCGGTATACGTCAACCTGCTGTTCAGAGTGAGGAAGAGGGGAGAGAGGTACATAAACAGGTACGGACTCTTGGGGCTGGCGCTCTTCGTGGCCGTGCCCTTGCCCGGAAGCGGCGTTTGGACAGGCTCCCTGCTGGCCCACGTGCTCGGGCTTAGACCCAAGAGCTCCCTCGTGGCGATAGCGGTAGGCGCCGTAGTAGCCGCGCTCCTAGTCTTAGCAGGCACTCTAGGCTTACTTATCATGATCTAGGGCGCAGCCACATTTACCTTCAACTGTTCAACGCCCTTCTTCGACATTATCTTCAAAGCCAGCTTTTTTATCTCCTCGGCCGGTCCTTCAACTGCGATGATCTTGTGGCACAGCTTCTCCGTGACGTGAACGTGAAGGGTGGCGGTTATGATGGACCTGAACTCGTGTTCTACGTCAGTCAAGTACTCTTCGAGACCTTTGACTTCATGGTCGTACAGGAAGGAGAGCGAGCCCACGACCTTCTCGCTCCCGCCGGCCGTCCACTTGATGTCGGCCAAGAACGACTTTATGGCATCGAGAATGGCCTTCGACCTATTCTTATAGCCTAGTTTGCTCGCCACCTCATCGAATTCCCTTGCCACATCGGGTGGCAAGGATACCCCAAATCTTACGACGCCTGGCATGGAAAAAACTCCCTCGCAATTAACTTTAAGAAAACGTGCAAGTTAAACGTTTTAGTCCTATCAGCGACGAGCCTTGGCGACGGCGCCTTAAGGTCCATCTCGGCGATCGAGATGCGAGATACGATTGCGTCGTCGACCAAAGTACAGATGGTTAACAACTCGCTTCGCCCTTCGATAGATCTTGGTCGGTGGGCGACTTGCTTTACTACACGACTTTCACCCTAAGCAGCTTGCCCGACTTGTCATAGGCCGATGTGGATGAGAGATTGTAGGGGTAAGCTAGGATAACCATAACGATCCCAAAGATGTTGTGCAAGTCCCGGATCGACGGTTTTGGCGAGCCTGAGGGGTGGGAGTGCAAGCTACCGATTATCGAGGGGTCCAGCGGTAGATTGTGGGGCTGGAAGCCCGAAAAGCCCAGCCCAAATGTCGTGCCTAGCGGGAAGACCAGCTCGTCGACATGAGCGCTACGGTTACTCACCCTACCACGTAAGAGTAGGAATATCTCACGAGGGTGGACGTCCTTGGCCATGCAGAAGAGGCCCTCGAGCATCTCCTTGGGGAACACGACTTCTTCGAGCCCTAAAGCAGGCCTAGCTCTGAGGCGCAAATGATTGACCTCTGAGCTCCAGCTAAACCCTACACATATAAGCTTTGTAGCAGTTAAACTACGAGGGGGTCTAAAGGTTGAGCAGGCCTGCTAAGCCGATAATACCCGACTCACCGGACTTCCAAGCATTCCTCAAGTACGCCAAGAGCTACTACTTCACGATAGCCAAGCTGGCATGGGACGTGGCCTCTAAGCTCGTCGACGAGTGCGGAATCCCGAGAGACAGAGTCGTTTACGTGTGGGGGAAGATATTTGAGACGTTCAGCTCGCCGTTGCGGTACCTTTACAACGAATGGGATTTGTTGCCTCCCGACTACAAGGACAAGTTCATGAGCGATGAGGTCAAGAAGGAGATAGAGGAAGCCGCTAAGGAGCTGGTCTCTAAGCACATCAACTTCTTCCGAGCCAGCGATCGAGACCTTCGCCCAGAGGAATCCTCTTGATGGTCCTCCAAGACCTTCTGACGCACGGCGGCAGCGCCCCCTGCGAGGCCTTGCTCATGAGCCACTCTAGCGTCTCCGGGTCCGACGGATAGCCACTACCCTCGACGCCGTAAATGGCCCTGAGCTTGGCGATTTCGTTGTCCCTCACCACCTTGGCGACTATGGAGGCAGCCATGCACTCGACGTACTTATCGTCGGCGTCCTCTACTACCATCACTTTGACGCCAGGTCGTAAGAGGCCTCTCAAGAGCCTTTGAAGTCTCCTTGGAGGGTTGACGTAGTCAGCGACGACCCTCTTAATCGGATATCGCCTAGCGAGGGGGACCGCGAGAGAGCACATAGCCTCCATGGTCAGGCGGCTGATGTTATGAGAGTCTATGACGTGCGGTTGCACAGCCCTTACCGCCACGTACGTCGAGCACAATAGTATCCCCGGGAAAATCTCAAGCCTTCGACTAGGCGCGAGCTTTTTGCTGTCCTTAACGCCTAGTTCCGCGAGGGCCTCTAGACCGGTCTCGTCGACGGCCACGAGCGATACAACTAGCGGCCCAACGCAACTGCCTCGACCAGCTTCGTCGAGGCCCACGTACAGTTCATGGACTTGCTCGCACAACCTTGAAGCCACCCGCCTCGAGCAATCCCTCTAAGGCGTTTAGGCCCTCCTTGTCGTAGACTGCGACCTCCTTGCCCCTCACCCAAACTATCGATGACAACCTGAGGGCGCTTATCGCTTCTCGAGGTGGCACGTTTAAGTTGTATGTGAAGGCTACCTTTAGAGCTTCTGGGCTGAAGTTCCTCACGTGGGCCAGCGGCAGTATAGCAGGCATGAATATAATTACCATCACTAAGGAATCGCGGTAGACGTAAAGCATCGGCAATTTTATGTAAGCGTCGTAGGTCACCCTGTACTCGTAGCCAAGAGACCTAAGGGCTTCGTCTAAGTCCCTCAGGACCCCCGAAAAGGCGCCCTCCACTATCTCCCTCCAAGCCCTTTCGATTTCCTCTGCGAGCAACGGGCAGGCCCTTCCAGCCTTCATTAGCCCCCTTATGTTCCACCTGTAGAGCACCGACTTGAGTGGGAGGCCCAGCGCCGCCTGTACTAGCTCGTCTATGAGCTGATCGGCCCCGTAGACCGCAGCACAGGCCTTGAAGGGGTCCTCGGCTAAGGCCTCCTCAAGGAGGGCCTTGACGTTTGCCTGCTTGGGCAATTGGGCTTGGGCAAGCCTCTCGACCAAGGGCCTAAGGTAGCTCGGCACGTAGACCTTGGGCATGTATCTCGAGACAGCAGGCCTGTGGGCTCTATTTATGAGGCCCGTCCTCCACAGGGTCTCCACGGCCTTTGGGCCTCGGACTTCCAAGCACGCTTCGAGGAACGTCGATAGCTCGTCCTCGTCTGTCGTCCTCAGGCCTCGAAGCCACACTTTGCAGAAGGCCACGACGATCGCGAGCTCGATGGGGCCCAGCGCTTGGACCCTCTTCTCGACCTCTTTAAGCAAGAGGTCGCCGTATCTCTCCTCGATTGCCCTTACTAGTCGGCGCTTGAGGTCGCCCACGAGTATACGGGGCTCATACTTGGAGGCCTCTGCCTCCACGTCGCTCCAAGCCTTGAGGCCCACCGAGGGCCATCGCGCTTCCAATTCCTCCAAGCACTGATTTTTGAAGGCCCCTCTGTTGACGTACATGTATAGGGCCTCTACGTGGGGCAAGCTGCTAGAGAACTTCTCGAGAAGCGCCAAGGCCTCGTCTTGGTCACTCGTCATGTCATCGCCCCTAAACCAGTGCGATGCGAAGCGAGGGGATCAACAAGCAAAAACCCGATATGGGACCCTTAAACTTATCTTATCCCCGATCTCGCGAGAGGTCTTTGGTGTCGGGCGTTGATATGCGAAGAAGCTATGGCGGTCATCAATAGGGTCGTTGAGAGAATCAGGGACAAAGAGCTCAAGGTGAGGAGCCTCATAGTCTTCGGGTCTGCTGTTAGAGGAGGATTCAAGCCAGGAGTGAGCGATGTCGACGTCCTGTTGATCATTGAAAGGCTTGACGACCTTAAAGGAGAGAAGTTCGAAGACATAGGTGGAGGCCTCGAACTTGGGGTGTTTACGGCGGAGCAGTTTTTAGAGCTGTACTACAGCGGTGATCCATTGGCCCACATGGTATGGTTGGAGGGTCGAGCTATCTACGACGACGGCTTCTACGAGAAGTTGAAGGGCAAGGGTAGGCCCGAGGTCACGGAGCTCACGCTCATGAAGCTCAGGCACTGGGGCATAAAAGACCTAGCTAAAGCGCTTAGGGGGCAGGGAGACCCGAGAGTTCGCATAAGAAGTCTTCACCACGCCGTTAGGAACTTTGCTCGATACAGGGTCGCTAGAGACAAGAGGGTCTTCAAGATAACCGAAGAGGAGTTACTTGGGCAACTCGACGAAGAGCTTTCGACGAGGTATCGTGAGTTTCTTGACAGACTAGCGAGCGACGGGAGTAAGTGGGAAGAGCTTCTGGCTGAAGCTCTCAACCTCATGGAGCAATTATACGGAGGGCCCTTGCCTTGCTTAAACGAGTCGTTCTGTGAAGCGACGAAGTCTCCTAGAGGGAAAGCGTTAAAAACGTAGCTCTAACGCGGTCTCATGCATGAGGCTCGTATTCTTAGGTCCCCCCGGCGCCGGAAAGGGTACTCAGGTGAAGATGCTCTCCAAGATGCTCAACATACCCTCTATGTCCATGGGCGACGTCCTCAGAGCCGAAGTTGCTAGTGGAAGCGAGCTCGGAAGGCTTGCCAAAAGCTACATGGAGAGAGGAGAGCTTGTGCCAGATGATGTGGTGATAAGAATAGTCGAGAAGTGGCTTAGGGAGGGCAACGCGAAGAGAGGCTTTATCCTAGACGGGTTTCCGCGGAACCTAAGGCAAGCCAGAGAGCTCGACGAAATTTTGAGGAGAGAAGGAGCGGAGCTCACGGCAGCGATATACCTTGACGTGCCCGAAGACGAGATCGTGAAGAGGTTGAGCGGAAGGCTCTCGTGCAGGCGTTGCGGAACAGTTTACCACATGCAATTCAACCCCCCGAAAGAAGACCTCAAGTGCGATGCATGTGGGGGCGACCTCTATCAAAGAGAAGACGACAGGGAAGAAGTCGTGAGACAACGGTTCCGAGTCTACGTCGAAAGCACGAGGCCTGTGCTAGACTATTATAGGAGCACCGGAAAGTTGCTGGTAATTGACGGTCTTGGAGCTATAGATGATGTCAATAAGAGGATAGTCGAAGGGCTTCGAGAGATGACGCGGAGCACGTGAAACACTCTGAGAGGTTGGACGCCCCACAGGATCTATGTACAACCTTTGCCTCGAGGTCCTCGGACTACTTTACTAGCAGGACTGGCTTTTTCGTCGAGTTCACGACTTCGCTGGCCACGCTCCCCATCATTCTCTTATACGCGCCTCCAAGTCCCGTGTTCCCCAAAACTATCAAGTCGTAGCCCTCTTCCTCAGCCAAAGAGACTATGACGTCCGATGGCCTGCCCTTCAATATCTTCGTCTCGAGCTTGACGCCTTTAGAGAGGGCCATGATCCTCACTTCGTGCATCATTTTCCTCTCAACTTCTTCTTCGTTTACCTCCAACGCGCTCAAGTCGAAGAACCTTCTGTAATCGGCTGGCGGTGAGGGTATGACGTACACTGCCGTTACTTGAGCGTTCAGGGCACTTGCTAAGTCTAGGGCTACCTCAGCGGCTCTATACGACGCACTCGAGCCGTCGACGCCCACTAAAATTTTCCTCACCTTGCCCATGTCAAGTACCCCGCGTCTCAGCTATAGCCCTCTAAAACAAATTTAAGGTTTTATGGTTTAAACCAAGAGAACACGCAGTAGTCGACCTTCCCGCTTTTGGGGTCTATGCTGGCTATTATGAAGCGCTTCTTCACGCTGTGGGAGAGCCTCCCGGCTCTTATTATCTCGACGGGATCCATGGACCTCTCCATAGGCATTACGTGCACCAAGAACGGCGCGTGGTCTATGCCAGGCCCATACTTATAGACCGCGTACATGGAGCCGAACTTCATCCCTGGCCTCACGACGTAACCCCTCTCCCTCAGGTCCTTGTAGACCCTGTACCTGTAGTCGAAGTCCTCGTAGTGCCTCTTGGCGTACTCGTAGACCTCTTGGACGGAGAGCTCCCTGCCCTCCTCGTCTACCACCTTTATCCTCCCCTTCTCGGCTAGGTAGTAGGTCTCTATCAAGGAGAGCTCGAGAGGCCTCTCCGGTATCTGATCCTTCGGCTTCGATACCCCGATAAACTTCCCGTAGAAGCCCTCTTTGTACAGCTTGGCCGCTTGCTTGACGTCCCAGACTATGGCCCTTCCATCCAGCAACCGCGCCTGAGCTCTTTGCTCCTCCACGGCTCTCCCCGATAATTTTATTAAAGTACTGCGCGTCAAAAGTGGTTTAAGTCTAGAGGTTAGGGCTTTAAAGTTATACGCGCGTACGAGAGGGGCGGACTTGAGAGATTCAGCGAGGTTCTTGCTACTACTTGTCACAGGGGCTTGCATACTCATTGTCTACCTCTCGATCGTAAACCCCGAAGCGGTCCTCGCCGAGATCCTCAAGGCGAACGCTTGGTTGCTCCTCCCAGCTCTGCCCCTCGAAATGGCCTTCATCTTGCTATTTGGGCTCGCGTGGTTCGCTTTGCTAAGGAGTGTCGAGGAAAGGGTCTCGCTCAAGGAATGCCTGTCGATATCGCTCGTGAGCTTATTCGGCGACTTAATGATACCGACTGCTAGCGTGACGGGCGAAATGATAAGGTTGACGTTAGCGAAGAAGAAGATGGGCATAGAACTCAACAAGACCTTGGCTTCAGTCCTAGTTCACAGGATTATGAACCTCATGGCCTTAATACCGTTCTTATTGCTGGGCTTAATGTCATTTCGATCCTCTAGGTCCAACGACGTCGGACCCCTAATCTTGCTCATCTTAGCACTTATGGCCGTCGGAATAGCCTCCCTCTTTTGAGATACCTTGGCAAGTCAAGGATGCTTCAAGAATACATGTACAGGACCTCTCAAAAGTTCTTGAAGGCCTTCAAGAAATGGGGTGACAAAACAAGCACCGTCGTCGAGCACAACATTAATGAGTTTTGCCAAGCTTTAGACAAGATGTTTTCTAAGCCGCAAATCTTAGTCCTATCGTTTGTGATGTTTTTAGGTCAGTGGGGGGCCGCTATGACAATTCCCTACGTGGTCTTTTTATCGCTCAACTACGAAGTCCCCTATTCTCTAATTTTAATCGCCTACCCGGTCTACAGCCTTTCATATATGGCCCCTGTTGGAATACCGGCTATGCTGGGCATAGTCGAAAGCGCCATGACGGCAACGTTCGTAGCTCTGGGTATTGCTCCGTCAATAGCTTCTTCGGCATCGATATTGACTAGGGCCATCGCTGTGTGGTTCGAGGTCGCTGTTACGGGGTCCGTCACAGCGCTCTACTCAGCAGACATATTTCGCGAATTGTTTAAGAGGGGTGAGTCAAGGGGCTCTGTGCATGGCGATGAGCCTAAGGTTGTCTCCAGTCCTAACCGCGAGATCCGCTAAGGCCTCAAGCCTCTCAAGTACTTCGTACAAGACCACAAAGGCTGAAATGGACACGTTGGATTCGAGGAGCATCAAGTTTAGCTCTCTATGGCGTTCGTCCACCTCTCCCTCTAAGTCTTCGAGCTCGTTGCACAACTCCAATACCTTTATGGCATCCGTCTGGAGCAGTGAGAGCGCTTGCTTTAGCTTATTGAACATCGTGTTGACCAGCGATATGAGCCTTTCAAAACCCTCTGCCACCTCAGGGGTCGGGTACCATTTTTTTGAGGCGGCTATTGAGAGGCGATACGATATGCTGTCAACGTAGTCGAGCAGATTGTCTAGGTTTAAGATAAGCCTCATCCAATCCTCCCTGTACATCAAGGCTTCTCCGACTCTAGCCAGGTAATCGAATATGCGGAGCTTGACCTCGTTCCCTTCCTTTTCTATCTTCTTAATCTCTTCAGCGAGCTCCTTGATTCTCCTGTTGGCTCTACTTTTAAGATATATCCCCATCATCTCTTCAAGGCGTTTGTACGAGTCCCACAACTTCTTGCTGTGCTCCATTACGAAGTCTAAGAGCCTGAATGAGGCCTCTTCGGGCGAGAGCCTCTCCAGCGCCAAGACCTCTAACCCCTCAAAAAGCTTATTTTGCCGCACAGTATGTCAGCGTATCGGATTAAAAAAGCTTCTTGTGCCTTGCGTGATAGCTTTGCATGAACTCTCGATGGCCTCAAGTATTTTCGAGGCCGTGCTGGAGGTGGCGTCGAAGCACGGCGCCAAGAGGGTCTTAGAGGTCACGATTGAAGTAGGTGAGCTGACGCTACTAAATCCTGAACAGCTCTCCCTGGCATTTAAGGTTTTAAGTGAGGGAACTATGGTCGAGGGGGCTAAATTGGAAGTGAAGGTCGTTAAGGCCAGGGCTCGATGCAATAGGTGCAACGAAGAATGGGACGTGGGCCTCAGTGACTTGGCTCCAACGATCGATCACCTAACGTTTTTGACTTGTCCGGCTTGTGATTCGAAGAAGTTCTTCAAGCGCGTTTGTCCGAAGTGTGGAGGGGCCGACTTCGACTTCGTCGCAGGCAAGGAGCTTGTTATAAAGTCCATTAAAATCGAAAAGTAGCTCTTAATCGCGGTCTAACAAATAGAGAGAGAAGATTTTAAAGGAAAGGGAATAGAATGAAATCCTCTGCTCTAGTGGTCCTTTAAAACTATCCTAAAAGCCTATAGACTTGGAAGGGGGTCGTGTTGATAGAAATAAGATGGCATGGAAGGGGAGGGCAAGGTGCCGTCACGGCCGCTGAGATATTGGCCTCAGCCGCTGTGATGGAGGGCAAGTGGGCCCAAGCGTTCCCTAGCTTCGGTGCTGAGAGGCGCGGTGCCCCTGTTCAAGCTTTCACGAGAATAGATGACAGGCCCATATTTAACAGGTCGTTCATCTATGAGCCAGATGCTGTAGTGGTCCTCGACGAGGGCCTATTGGATGCGGAAGCGGCCAACGTGATGGCCGGGCTCAAGCCTCATGGCAAGTTGATAGTCAACACTGGTCAAGGGCCCCACGAGATAGCTAGGAAATTGAGCTTTAAAGGGGGTGTAGCAGTGGTCGATGCCACCTCAGTAGCACTGGAGGTCTTGGGCATCCCCATAGTTAATACGGCAATATTGGGAGCCGTTGTTAAGGCCCTCGGCATAGTTAACGCGAAGAGCGTAACTGAGATTTTAAAGAAGAAGTTCTCCCCAGCGTTAGCCGAAAAAAACGTCAAAGCCTTCAGCATAGCGTATGAGAGGACTGTTGTGGAGGAGGTTTGAGGGGGTGACGGAGCTCAAGAAGTGGTACGAGATACCCATAGGTTGCGTAAACACAGAGCCCGGCTCAAGTCTGAGAAACATCACTGGCGGGTGGAGGACGTTCACGCCCGTCGTGGACAAGAGCAAGTGCACGAAGTGCCACCTGTGTTGGGTGTTCTGCCCGGACGGCGCTATAGAGCTCGAGGAAGACGGCTCCATAAAGATCAATTACACCTATTGCAAGGGATGCGGCATTTGCGCCAACGAGTGCTACCCGAAGGCGATAACCATGAAGAGGTGAGGTCGATGGGGGAGAGGACGTTTCTATCTACGAATTACGCCGTGGCCTACGCAGTCAAGAGCTGCGACGTAGATGTCGTAACCGCTTACCCGATAACGCCTCAAACGACGGTGGTAGAGAAGATCTCTGAGTTTGTAGCCAATGGAGAACTGGACGCGGAGTTCATACCCATTGAGAGCGAGCACTCCGCCCTAAGCGCTGTCATAGGGGCGTCGGCTGTCGGGGCTCGAGTATTCACGGCGACGGCCTCTCAGGGACTGGCGCTCATGCACGAAATACTCTTCATAGCCTCGACGATGAGGTTACCTATAGTGATGTCCATAGCCAATAGGAGCTTAAACATGCCGCTCAACATCCACTGCGATTATCAAGACATGATGGCTTCTAGAGACTGTGGCTGGATCCAAATATACGTCTCATCGGCTCAAGAGGCGCATGATGCCGTAATCCAAGCTTACAGGCTGGCCGAGAGAAACGACGTTTTGATACCAGTGTGCGTGTGCTATGACGGCTTCGTACTGAGTCACACCTACGAGCCCGTAGAGGTGAGGGAGAGGGACGAGGTCCTCAAGTTCTTGCCACGAACTGAGAGGCCCAACGTGCTAGATCCCCACAAGCCCATAACCATGGGGGTCATGGCGCTCCCCGACTACGCCTATGAGTTCAAGTACCAGCTAGTCGACGCCTTGACGAGGGTTCCAAAAGCGCTAGAAGAGGTGGACAAGGAGTACAAGGCGGCGTTTGGGACGAGCTACGGGCTTTACGAGGAGTACAGGACAGAAGACGCCGAAGTCCTACTGATAGCCATGGGCGCCATAGCCAGCACGGCCAAGATCGCCATAGACAAAGTACGTGAAATGGGGGTAAAGGCCGGGCTCTTCAGGCCTAGGCTTTACCGACCCATACCAGCAGAGCTATGGAAGGAGAAGTTCGAGAGGGCTGGGATGTTAGCCATAGTCGATAGGACAATATCCTTTGGAGCGATAGGCGGACCTCTCTTTACCGACATAGCATCGTTGTTCGCCAATGAGACAGAAAGGCCTCTGTTGATGAACTTCATTGTCGGACTGGGCGGGAGGGACGTGACGGTCAAAGACTTAATGGAGATCGTGAAGATATCGCACAAGGCCTTGAGGAAGGGCCGCGTCGAGAGGCCTTGTGTGTATTACGGCGTCAGAGGTATTGAATATGGAGAGTAGCGCATTTAGGAGCATAAAGGACCTGCCTAAGGCTGAGTACTTCAGCTCTGGGCACAGACTATGCCAAGGGTGCCCCGAAGGTATCATAGCCAGGCTAGTCACGAAGGTCTTGGGCCCCAACGTCATTGTCGTGAGCCCGACTGGCTGTCTAGAGGTCAGCACGTCGGTCTACCCGGAGACCGCTTGGAAGGTCCCTTGGATTCACGTGGCATTCGAGAACGCCGCAGCCGTCGCCAGCGGTATCGAAGCCGGGATCAAGGCGCTAAAGAGGAAGGGGGTCAAGTTCGTAGACGAGAAGATCCACGTGGTCGTCCTCGCTGGTGACGGCGGCACGGCCGATATAGGCCTACAGGCATTGAGCGGCGCGCTGGAGCGGGGACACGACTTCGTCTACATGTGCATGGACAACGAGGCCTACATGAACACTGGTATCCAGAGGAGTGGAACCACTCCGTTTAAGGCGTGGACCACGACCACGCCCGTCGGGGCTAAGTGGAGGGGCAAGCTTCAGTTAAAGAAGGACATGGCGGCAATAGCCGCGGCGCACAGGATACCCTACGTCGCCGTTGCCAGTATCTCTCACCCGCTGGACTTCGCCAACAAGGTCAAGAAGGCGACGGATGTAGAAGGGCCAGCTTACATACACGTCTTGGCCCCATGCCCTACTGGTTGGAGGTTCGACCCTAGCAAGACGGTCGAGGTCGCGAGGCTCGGCGTGCTAACGGGCATGTGGATACTCTACGAGGTGGAGATGGGCAAGTTCAGGGTCACCGTGACAGTCCCTCGGAGGAGGCCAGTAAAGGACTACTTAAGGATGCAGGGCAGGTTCAGCCACTTGACCGACGAAGAAATAGCAGAGATACAGAAGTACGTCGACGAAGAAGTTGATAGGATAAACAAGATGGTGGGATACAACGCCATAGGGCCCGTTGCTTAGTAGCGCTATCGTTTGAAGAAGTGCGGAAATCGCTTTTTAACCTCTTTAACTACGTGCTCAACGTCTGCCATTATTGACCTCCAGACCCCCTCGCTTATGAGCGGTCTAGAAGTGTCGTGGAGCGTTTTGGGCGGGTCATAGCCAATTAAGTTCTTGAACTCGGCGACCCACTCCTGAGGGAGCTCGTTCTGTAGTTCAACGCCTAGCACCTTGGACACCATTATCGTCCAGGCTCGAGCAACGGTCGCGACATTATAACCCCCTCCGCCGACCATGACGTACCTCCCGCCAGCTACCTTATGAGCTATTTCGTGCATGGTATCCGCTATTTCGGCGTAGGCCCTCGTCGTGAGGGCCAAGTGCGCTAGAGGGTCTTCGAAGTGCGCGTCTACGCCGCACTGATGGATTATTACATCAGGCTTGAACTCCTCGGCGAGCACGGGGACTATCTCCTTGAAGGCGTAAAGGTAGGCGTCGTCGTGAGTCCTGGGAGGAAGCGGCACGTTAATCATGAGGCCGTAGCCCTCGCCCTCACCCACCTCGTCCACGAAGCCCGTCCCGGGATAGAGATAGAGGCCAGACTCGTGGAAGTCAACCTTCAATGCCCTCGGCTCTGAGTACAAGATCCACTGCGTGCCGTCTCCGTGATGTACATCAATGTCTAAGATCATCACTTTCTTCACCTTCCACTTATTGAGAAGGTACAGTGTTGCTATCGCGATGTCGTTAAAGACGCAGAAGCCCGCGCCTCTATCGCGGTCGGCGTGATGGAGCCCTCCCCCTGGGTTGAAGGCGTGAGAGAGCCTCCCGCTCATCACCATGTCGGCGGCGACGAGCGTTCCCCCGACCAAGTAGCACGAGGCCTCGAACATCCCCTTAAAGGCCGGCGTGTCGCCGAAGTCCAGCATTCCGTGGCCCCTCTCGCTCAACCTCTTCACTCTCTCTATGTACTCCCGACTGTGAACGAGCATGAGCTCTTCCTCTGAGGCCATTCTTGGTTCCACGTGCTCTACTCTCTCCAACAGCCCGTAGCGCCCAAGCAAGTCGAAGAATAGCTTAACGCGGTACGGATTGAGGGGGTGCCCCCTCCCGAAGTTGTACTTCAAGTAAACGTCGCCATAGACTATCCCCATTTTGTTCAAGATGGTCCCCCACTTTGAGATCTTCTTTAACCCATGTTTATACTGTTTAGAGGTCGAAGATTTTGAGGTTTCCGTTAATCTAAATGCTAACCGGTGGATTCGAAGGACCTCAGAGCAATTAAAACTACTCCCCACTACTAGAGTGAAGATTGAGGATGAAGAGGTATGGTGATTCCCGGACACGACATTTTGAAGATAGGCGCAGTCTTGGGGCTACTAGATGGTGCGATACAAGTCCAACCCGCAGGAGTGGACTTGACAGTAGGCGAGGTCTATAGGTTTAGGGGGCGCGGGTTCTTGGGCTTCTCCAACGAATCCAGGGTGTTGCCGGATGTCGAGAAGTTGGAGTTCGACGATGGTGGGAAGTTGTTTTTAGAGAGGGGGGCCTACAGGGTCAGGTACAACGAAGTGGTGAGGGTTCCGAGCGATTGCGTAGCGATAGGCCTCCCGCGCTCCAGCCTCATGAGGATGGGGGCCACGGTGATAAGCGCGCTATGGGATCCGGGCTACGAGGGTAGGGGCGAGGGCCTCTTAATCGTCGAGAACCCCTACGGCATAGTCCTCGAGAAGGACGCTAGAATAGTGCAACTGATATTCATAAGGCTCGAGTCTAAGCCGGAGAGCGAGTACAGAGGCGTTTACATGCGCGAGGGCCTAGGACCTACTTAGAGACCGCCAGCCGTAGAACTTCCTCCAAGTCTCAATTACCTTAGGCAGTAGGGGCTCTATTGGGGGGCCTCTGTAAGCCCCTGGACACTTTACATCCACGTATATGCCGTACTTGAGGCCCACGTCGTCTGTGTATAGCGCATCATGGTCTTCGGGAGGGCCCGCCTTTACGTAGAAGGGGTATATCCTGCAAACGTCTGGCCTCTCGAAGTATATCATGCACCTTGCGACACCTCCATCGTAGTCCAAGAACACGCAGGACCCGTCGGGCCTTTTGGCCAAAGCTATCTTTCCATCGACTTGGACTACGAATGGGCCGAACGACTTATATATCCTCAAGGCCTCGTGGGTGAGCAACGGGACGAGGAAGTCGCGACAACACTGCCCACACCTTATACACGTCCACCTCCTCACTTTTCTCCATGGGACGTAGTCGTGCCCCGACAACTAAGTCACCTTGTCCACTTCTTGAGGCGGACATGTTTAACTCGTGAGACCTCTTTTCTAAGCTTTTTGCGATATTGAAATTTAAGGTCGATGGCCCTTCTAAACGTTACCCCTTAGAGAGTTGATGAGAAAGGCTCCTGCTACAACTCTTTTTATCCGGTGAGCTTCGATATTCTCTGAAAGGACAGAGACGTGCATGGTGTGCTGGAAAATGCCCATGAACAAGGCTTATAAACTTCACGTGGACGCTTGTAACGAAGTACTAAGCTCGATCCTCGCAGGGTCCATTAGCAATAGGACCGAGGCAGTCGAAAAGCTGGCAGAGGCCTACAGAAAGCGGGGGATAGGGCCCATAAGGGGGTGGTCTTCGAAGAACCTCTACGACAAGGAGATGGCCATGGCCTACCTGGTCTGCAGGCGAGGTCTAGGCCTAGAGCTAAGTGAAAAACCCTCTTTGGGTCAGATATTCTCACATGAAGCTAAGTACGAGGACATATGTCGTGCAGTGCTTGATGGAGCTAAGCCTTACGACGCCATTCAAAAAATCGCTGGTAATGTGGACAAGAACACAATATTTAGGGCCTTGAGATTAATGTTGACCGCCGTCGTCTTGGGCTTTGAAGAGGAGGGCAAGCTTTTCAAACTCCACAGGGCCTTGGCCGAGGAGTTCAAGGAGTACGAGAAGGGCTTCCGCTCGTTCATGAAGTTCTACGTGGCCTTAAGGGTCGCCGAGAAAATAGCCCTGAGGGAGGTCAAGAACAAGAACGAAAAGGAGGCTTTGAAGTTGGCCATGTGCTTGAGGATCGGCATAGAGCGCGGGGCTCCACCAGATAAGCTGATATCGCTGATAGCCAGAGAGGTCTTCGGCGTCCCCAGGAGGGTCATCAACAAGGTCTTGAGGAGTGGTTAGAGGATGATCGTCGCTAGAGCCCCGGCCACTTCGGCCAACCTAGGCCCTGGTTTCGACGTCATAGGCGTGGCCCTGGACTTGGCTTACGACGAGGTTGAGGTGGAGGTCGGGGAAGGAGAGGGGATAGAGATAGAGGTCGAAGGAGTTGAGGCCCATCAAATACCTAAGAACCCTGATAAGAACACCGCAGGATTGGTCGCAAAAGAGCTGTTGAGGAGGAGTGGCGCAGAGTCTCGTTTGAAGATTAATATAAGAATAAGGAAGGGCGTGCCTCAGGGGGTCGGCTTGGGAAGTAGCGCAGCCAGTGCGTCCGCGACGGCCGCTGCTGTGGCCAAGGCTTTGGGATTGCAATTGAGCCCTTCGGAGTTAATAGAGGTGGCGTCTCGAGGAGAGGTGGCGTCTTCAGGCGTGGCGCACGCAGACAACGTGGCGCCCTCAATCTTAGGAGGGTTTGCAGTGGTATTAAATTACGACCCCCTTAACGTCAAGAGGCTTGCACCGCCCCCTCACTTAGAGTTCGCCCTGGCAATTCCGAAGAACTTGAAGAAGACAACCGAAGAGGCGCGCGCTGTGTTGCCCAAGAGCATAAGCCTCAAGGAGCACGTCGAGGCCATGGCCTCTTACTCCATGCTCCTCATAGGCATCCTCAACGGGGACGTCGAGTTAATAGGCAGGGCGATGCACTCCGACAGGATAGTAGAGGTAGCGAGGGCAAGACTCTACCCCGGCTTTCTAAAAGCCAAAGAGACAGCGATAAGAGCTGGCGCGCTAGGGGCTACCCTAAGCGGAGCTGGGCCGACGATTATAGCCGTGACCGACGCTAGGAAGGGAAATTCCTGGACCATAGCAGAGGCCATGAAGAGAGCTTACGAAGAGGAGGGGATAGAGTGCTCAGCCGCCGTCTGCAGGCCGAGAGCCGTGGGCGTGGAGGTCTTCGAGAGGTAGCTGTTGCCCAGCAGGGCCCTGACGAGTCCGTCAATTTCTTCGGCACTTTGAAGTTCCATAAACTTGGGGCTCATTTTCAAGACGATTTCAGGGTCCTTCAAACCATGTCCCGTGGCTACGCATACGACGACCTCCCCCCTATCCACGAGGCCCTGACTAATCGCTTTGGCCAGGCCAGCTACGGAGGCGGCGCTAGCAGGCTCGACGAAGAGGCCCTCGGTCGAGGCCAAGAGCCTCTGCGCCTTGAGGATCTCGTCGTCTGAGGCCGTAATTATCGTGCCTCCAGACTCCCTGACTGCCCTCAGGGCCTTCTTCCAATTGACAGGGGCTCCTATCCTTATCGCAGTGGCAATGGTTTCTGGGTTGGGAACCCTTAAGAGCTCATCGCTGTTCTCCTGCAAGGTCTTTGCCAGCGGCGCGGCTCCCTCTGCTTGCACTCCTATCATTCTAGGGGTCTTGTCAGCCAGCCCTAGGAGCTTTAACTCCTTGAAGCCCTTCCATATCGCGCTTATGTTGCCAGCATTGCCCACTGGTACCATGACCACGTCCGGGACCCTGCATCCCAGTTGCTCGTACACCTCATAGGCAAGGGTCCTTTGTCCCTCAAGCCTGTAAGGGTTTACCGAGTTGAGTAAGTAGAGAGGATAGATCGAAGAGAGCTTCCTGACGACCCTGAGAGCGTGGTCGAAGTTCTCCTTCACCAATATCACATGCGCTCCATGAATTATGGCCTGAGCGAGCTTCCCTAGAGCGACCTTGCCTGATGGTACCAGGACTATGCAATGGAGCCCAGCCTTGGCCGCGTATGCCGCAAGAGAGGCAGAGGTGTTCCCCGTCGACGCACATATGACCACCTTGGACCCTAGCTCCTTGGCCCTCGTGACCCCTACGGTCATCCCCCTGTCCTTAAAAGACCCTGTTGGATTCTCTCCCTCGTTCTTCACGTAGATTTCCGGGTGGTTGAGGAGCTTTCCGAGCCTCCTGGAGCGGTGCAGGCCAGTTCCACCCTCATTGAGCGTGACCGGATCGCTCGACTCCACGGGAAGTAATTCGCGGTAGCGCCAGACGTTGAAGGCCCTTTTCGACCACAACTCCATTAAGTCGACGTCCATTAGTTCCGAGTAGTCGTACGCTACGTCCAGTAGGTCCCCGCACTTTGGGCATGTGTAGATTATGTGAGATGGCGGGTACTCGGCCTTGCACTCTATGCATTGGAGGCGAAAGCTCATGGGGACCTTCTCCTGAACCGCCTACTGATAATGTCGAGGACCGCTTAAAAAGGCTCTCAGGGTTCTCGTCTAACAAAGCTTAGTGTCCTAAGGCTATGGTCCAAGTTGAGAGTTGAGGACTTTGGAGAGAGATGGACCGGCAAAATGGGTCCTCACCAAACCTTGACGAGGGCCTTCTCCATGTAATCATTGAGCGAGTAGACCGTCGGCCTGCCTAGCATGCGCCACGTCACGACCTTCAAGAGGGCATACGCCATCTCTAAGGTCGTCACGACTGGTATGCCCAGCTCGACGGCCTTCCTCCTTATGATGTACTCGTCCTTTAGCATCTCTGCGTACTTGTCGAGGGTTATCGACGACGGTATGTTTATGACCAAGTCTACCTCCCTGTTGAGTATGGCGTCCATTATGTTGGGCTTTCTGCTGGGCTCTCGGACCTTGTAGAGCACTTTGACGTCGTTAAAGCCCTCTTCCCTCAAGAACTCAGCCGTGTGCTCCGTTGCGAGTATGTTGAAGCCCAAGGATCTAAAGTGTTTGGCTATTGGCAGTATCTTCTTCTTTAGCTCAGTGCCTCCGACCGTTATCAAGATGTTGCCCTCGTTCATCGGTATCTTGAAGCCAGCGGCGAGCAACGCCTTATACAGCGCATCCGTAAACGTCTCCCCGAGGCAAGCGACCTCGCCAGTCGACTGCATTTCGACACCCAGCACCGGGTCGGCCCCCTCGAGCTGCATGAACGAAAACTGGGGGACCTTTACCCCCACAGCTATTGGCGGGGGTTCGTCGCCCTCCTTCCACGGCATTTTGTCACCCATCAACGCGTAGGACGCGAGCTTCATCAAGTTGACGGCCTTGACCTTTGACGTGAAGGGCATGGATCGCGAGGCCCTCAGATTGCATTCGATGACGTAGACCACTCCGTTCTTCACGAGGAACTGTATGTTAAACGGTCCTTTAACCCTCAAGGCCTTAGCTATTCGCTTCGTGTAGTCCTTTATTGTGTTTATGATCTCGGGGCTCAGTCTCTGAGGGGGTATGACCATGGTCGCGTCGCCAGAATGAACTCCTGCGCGCTCGACGTGCTCTATAACGGCTCCTATGATGGTCGTCTCGCCGTCTGAGACCGCGTCCACCTCCACCTCTATGGCGTCCTCTATAAACTTGCTTATGACCACTGGGTGCTCCGGGCTCACGGAAGTGGCCCTAAGTAAGTACTCCCTGAGTTGCTGAGGCGTCCACGCGACCCTCATGGCCGCTCCGCTTAAGACGTAGGACGGCCTGACCAAGACTGGGTAACCGACCCTTCGCGCGAACTCCTCAGCCCCCTCTATCGACCCGAACTTGGCCCACGGGGGCTGGGGTATCCCAAGCTCGTCTAAGAGCCTGCTGAACTTTGCCCTGTCCTCGGCCCTGTCCACGTCCTCCCCCGCCGTGCCCAAGATCCTAATGCCGAGCCTCTCGAGCTTGGGGGCCAAGTTGTTCGGTATCTGCCCCCCTACGCAAGCCACTACCCCCAAGGGCCTCTCCTTGTAACATATATCGAAGACCCTCTCGAGCGTGAGCTCCTCGAAGTACAGCTTGTCGCTCATGTCATAGTCGGTGGACACGGTCTCGGGGTTGCAGTTTATCACTATGACCTCCTCGATCCCCCTCTCCTTCAGCGCCCAGACCATGTTCATGGTGCACCAGTCGAACTCCACCGAGCTACCGATCCTGTAGGTGCCCGCCCCTAGCACTACGACTTTCTTGATGCCATCCCTGAACTCCACGTCGTCCTCGTCTCCTCCGTAGGTCACGTACAAGTAGTTCGTCTGCGCCGGCCACTCAGCCGCGAGCGTGTCTATCTGCTTAACGACGGGCACTATGCCCCTCTTGTACCTGAAGGCTCGGACCTCGTCTTCCGTGAGCCCCAAGCACATCGCTATCTGCTTATCCGAGAAGCCAAGCCTTTTCGCCTCTTTCACGACTTCGGCTATTTCATCTAGAGGCCTGCCCCTCAGGGCCTTCAGCCTCTCCTCCATGTCCACTATGTTCTTTATCTTCTCTATGAACCACGGGTCGATGGAGGTCAGCTCATGGATATCCTGAACCGTAAAGCCGACCTTGAGGGCCGCCGCCACGTCGAACAATACCTCGTCGGTCATCTCGCTAAGCCTCTTCTTGAGCAACTCCCTATCGCTTATGTCGCTCGCGACTAGGCCTGGCTTTCCCTTGTCAAGCATCCTCACGGCCTTTTGGAGCGCCTCTTCGAAGCAACGGCCTATAGCCATGACTTCTCCGACGGACTTCATCTGAGTGCCGAGCCTTCTATCGACGCCTTCAAACTTCTCGAAGTCCCACCTCGGGAACTTCAAGACCACGTAGTCTAGGGCGGGCTCGAAGCAAGCGGTGGTCCTCCCAGTCACCCTGTTTATGAGCTCGTGGAGCCTATAGCCCAAGGCGAGCTTGGCGGCCATGTAGGCCAAGGGGTAGCCCGTGGCCTTAGAGGCCA
>CAZLVJ010000004.1:0-41186 GCA_964562935.1 uncultured Nitrososphaerota archaeon | reverse complement strand
ACCTGGGTCACGAGGGCCCAAGCCTCGCAGTCTACCAGGCTAGCCTACGGCCCCCTCGTTATTCGATGAAAAAAGAGGGTTTAATTTAAGGCTTACCCGTCATGAACGATGTTAGCTTCACCTGTCCTCTCGCGCTTTCACTTGCTTCTCTGACTTTCTGTAACTTAATGATTGTCAACTTTCTAGTAGCAGGGAATGAGACGTTATACACTTGCGTCCTATTGATTGTGACTGCGTGGACTCGACCATTATGAGCATGCCCGTGGATGACCAAATGCGGGCCACGCCTCTTCACTATCTCCTCGAACTTACTGGACCCTAGCTCAGGCCAAGCCCATCGAGGTTCTCCGATGAGGGTCTTAAACGTGATGGAGTAGTGTGAGAGTAAGATTATGTAGTCCGTCTTCTTAAGAACTACGGACGCAAGCACCTCATCGACCTTTTTAAGCCTTTGTTCATATATCTGAACTATGTTAGGTACGTTCTTTCTCTGCCATGCAGTCGGCCTGTCCAGACAGCCCTTAGTCCCAACAATGCTGAGTTCTAGCCCTTTAACATTTATGGTTGTATACTCGTCGTTTAACCACGTAACTTCGTTATACTTCTTCACTATTTGCTCGATTCTGTCGTCGTACTCCTCGTTGCCGAAGCAAGCCACCACCTCACAACCATCGTACCTACTCTTGATGACGTTTAAGATGTTATCATACTCCTCAACTTGACCCTTGTATATCATATCTCCAGCAAGGAGGATCAGATCCACCTCGGGGCTATTGCTCAACACTCTCTTGAAGTCCTCTAAGTACTTAGGCGAGTGGACATCGGCTATAGCTCCTACGATAACTTCGTTAGCCAACCCTCAACACCGCAGGCAGCATCTATAATACTCTTGACGATGCGCTGAATTTAATGTTATTGATTACGCTCGCAATCATGTAAAAGCCTATATAGCCCTCTAGCCAAGTAATTCGCGGCGGATGAAGAGATGACGGTCTAAGAGCAATAAGCAATGACATGTGATGGGCGGACTGACGCCCCAATCTCCTGCTTACCGCACATCTATGGTTATGCTTTTTGCGAGTGAGGCCTAGTTATTCACTCGACGGCCACTCCACCGTTCTGACGACTTTATAAGGCCCGTACTTTTCGTACAACTCTCTAACTTGATCGGGCCAATAGCTCGAGTTAAAGCCGTGTCGGGCCAAAAAGGCCGTGGCCCACCTCGTCAATCCGTGGCCGACGCAGCCAGTCCATATCTCTCGATTTTTGACCTCCTTTATCTTAAAGGCTGAGACGTAGTGGGTGTAGTGCACGCTCGCCGCTGTTATCTCCAACCACTCGGCCTTATCTCTCTCCCCTCTATAGGGCAGGTAACACTCCACATCTAAGGTGGGTATCTTCTCTCGCGAGGAGATGTCAATCCTCCTCTTGCTGGCCTCTTCGCTTGACAAATAGAAGGGAGCCCCCACGACTACCCTCCACTCGAGGTCCAAGACCTTGTCGACAAGCTCTACGGTCCTCGAAACGACCTCGTCCCTTATCCTGACGACCTCGCTTGGAGAGCCCAAGTAGACCATCTCCATTCGCCAGAATTCGTTGGTCCTAGCTAGCCCCTCAACCCCGCCAGCCTCGTTCCTCCACGTCCATCCGCCCATACACTCGTAGACCTTTATGGGAAGGTCCTCCAGCCTGACGGTTTCTTCGCTGAAGAACTGGTAGAAGGGCGGGCACTGGACCGCGTCGAGGACGTACTCAGGCTCGCCCAATACCTCTTTCAACAAGTCCTTGCGTATGACCCTCTTGAGGGCGTACTCCCTCTTGTACTCGTCGAAGGCAGAGGGGTCCCTAGGCGGCACGCACACGTAGAACATGCCCTCTGGAAGGTGCTCGACGTAGCTCGAGAGCTTCGCTAGCACACTCATCGGTATGAGCCTCGGGAACATCCACTCTTGGAAGCCCAGAGGCCTGCAGACATGCTCTATAATCAGGTCCCTCATGACCTTTAAGAGGCCGACCATGGGGGCCGTGAAGATCCACTGCCCCTTTGCTGGGAACCTCTTGATCCATCCCAACCTCTCGGCCTCCGCAGCGACCTCGACCTTCACCCTTATGTCCTTTGGCCTTGACTGCTCAAGCACGAAGCCGAAGGGGACCAGCTTCGCCTCTCCTGCCGGGACCTCAATAGCGCCCTCTAGTACCCTCTTCACGAGCCTGTCGACGAGCCTTGCTTCGAGATCCTCCTCGCTTAACTCTTCAAGCCTTATTAAGAGGCCCTCGCCAGCCCTCTCCACTGAGCCCCTGTCGCCCACAAGCCTCAAGACCTCTTGGAAGCCTCCCTTGAAGCAAGGCACCTCGACCTCGTAAGTTGACGCCCCAAGGCCCCTTATGCCTATTCTGAACTCTTTTCCTAGCACTGAGCCTAGGTAATTTTTCAATCTAAATAGCGCGTCGTGCGCTCTGACGTATCTCCCGGACTCGATCTCGACGTAAACCTTTTCACCGCTCACCGACCATTTGACAACTCTTGCTGCCTCACGCTCCTTGTCCTTGGGTGCCCCCTTAATGAGCAGCGTCCTATTCGCTTCGTCTATTAGCTCTGAAAGCCTCTTGACGGCTGCTCCGTCAAGTTGCTTGCTCAAGACCATGTAGCCCTTTAGATAAAACCTCATGCGTCCTTCACCTTCACGACAACTTTATGCAACCGCCCTCTCCAACCAAGAACACGTCTTCATGCCTTACTCCGAACCTTCCTTTGATGTACACGCCAGGCTCTAGGGTTATGACGTTCCCGCTTTCTAATATATCTTCGCTTAAAGTAGATATAGTAGGCTTCTCGTGGACCGAAAGACCTAGGCCGTGGCCTAGGCCATGCAAAAAGTATTCGTGTAATCCCTTATCCTCGAAGAGCCTTCTGGCCCTCGCGTCGAGGTCAGAGGCCCTAGCCCCGCTCTTTACGTTTAGGACCACAGTGTTTTGTACGTCGATAACGCATGCCAACGTCTCTTCTACCTCTCGATTACTCCCGACGACAAACGTCCTAGTGATATCTGAGCAATATCCTTGAACCCTTACTCCTATGTCTATTATAACGCTCTCTCCCCTCTCTATGCGCTTTGCCGACGGCTTAGCGTGAGGATATGAAGACCTCGGACCCGAGGCCACTATGATGTCGAAGGCTAGGCCGTCTATGTCCTCTTCCCACAGCGCTTTTTCTACCTCTGCTAAGAGGTGCGTCTCTTTCATACCTTCGCGTAGGACCTCTTGCGCTCTCTCCACCCCCCTCATAGTCTTCTTGATGGCCTCCTTTATGCACGAGACTTCGTACTCGTCCTTCTTGGCCCTCATGCCCTCTATGATCGATTGCATGAATCTTAGCTCTCCCATCTTTCTCCTCAGCGCTTCCATCAGGTTGTAGTCCTGCAAGCCATCCACGTAAATGGGTTGTGGAATTCCTACTTCTACTAGGAACTCAAGGAGACCCTCAGCCACACTCTTGTCCCTGCTTAGCTTGACGACTTTTGCTACTTCGACCTCTTCTTCGGCCTCGTAGTACTCCAAGGCTGGGACCAGAAGATAGACCTCTTCACGATCCCCTAGTATGAAGACCCAAGAGCTTTTGGGCGGATTGCCGACGGCCCTGAAGCCTGTCACGTATTGAACGTTCTCTGGCTGAGAGATCAAGAGGCCCCTGGCGCTCAGCTTGGCCATGGCCTCCTTCAGCTTCTTGATCCTCGACTCGATAATCGTTTTTGGAGCCTTGCTAGTCTCCACCCCTCAACACACTCTAGGCGTCGGTTCTCCAAGAGGGGGTTCTAATAGCTTTTTGCCACCAACTACGGTTTCGAGCACGACCCTGCGCGCGGGCTCTCTCTTCACCTCGCCTATAATTGAGGCGTGCCTTCCGTGCCTTGTCCTCCTTATCGCCTCTAAGATATCTTCAGCCATAGAACTGTCAACGACGAGAACTGCGACGCCCTCGCAGGTCACCTCTAGGGGGTTTAGCCCTAGCATCTCAGAAGCCGCTTTGACCTCTTCCCTTATTGGTATGTCCCTCTCCCTGATCCATATGGAGAGGCCCGACTTTGAGGCCATCTCATTTAAAGCCATTGAGAGTCCGCCCCTCGTGGGATCCTTAGCAGCGTGGATCCCTCCGACCTTCAGGGCTGCCTCGACGACATCCCAGATCGGGGCCACGTCCGACTTTACATCGGCCTCAAACGCTATCCCCTCCCTAACGGAGGCGAGTGCTATGCCATGGTCGCCGACGAAGCCCGTCACTATGACCTTGTCCCCTAGCTTTAGATTGGAATCTCTCAAGACCTTACCCCTCTCAGCCAGCCCTATGCCCGCGGTGCTTATGACTATCTTGTCGATCTTGCCCTTGGGCATGACCTTGAAGTCTCCGTGGATTATGGCGGCGCCTACCTCTTCAACAGTCTCATCCATGGATTTTATGATCTTCTCCAAATCGCTTAAGGGGAAGCCTTCTTCGACGACTATCGAGTCCATTATTGCCAAGGGCCTTGCGCCCATAACCGCTAAATCGTTTATCGTGCCCGCTGCTGCCAGCCTCCCGATGTCACCCCCCGGGAAGAATATGGGGTCCACGGTGTGTCCATCCATGCTCAGCACGATTTCGTAGTCTCCAAGGGGTATGGTGGCCCCGTCGTCCATGTCGTCGAGGCCAATTCCATCGAACACGCTTCTTCGACTTACGTTTCTCAAGATTACGTTTCTAATGAGCTCGGCCATTAATGTTCCGCCAGCGCCATGAGCGAGCAGGACCTCGTCGCTCATGTGGCCCCACTTCATCTGCATAAAACTTATAACCCCTCTCTTTAGACTTTTCTTTGCTATAACCTTAATGACGTGGAGTGCCCGCTCGATGCCTCAATACCATGGCAGAGACCTAAGGAAGCCGACAGGAGGCAAGATAAGGCCCCACAGGAAGAAGAGGAAGTATGAAATGGGGAGAGACCCCGCCGAGACCCTGCCAGCAGAGGAGGAGAGCAGGATAATCAAGAGGGTCAGAGGGGGGAACACAAAGGTGAGCCTCAAGTATGCCGTTTACGCCAACGTCTTAGATCCTGAGACGAACAATGTGTACAAGCTTAAGATCTTAAGAGTTAGAGAGAACCCTGCGAGCGTCGACTATTCCCGACGAGGCGTGATAACCAAGGGCGCGATAATTGAGACCGAGAAGGGGCTTGCTAAAGTCACGTCGAGGCCGGGTCAGGACGGCGTCGTAAATGCGGTACTGCTCAAGTAGGGAAGGGCAAAGGCCATGCTGGGAGATAGAAACCGAATAGTAGTCTACCCCTGCTACTTGGACAGTAATAAAAGTGAGTCACGAGGAAGAAAAATCCCTAAGAGACTCGCGGTACCATCTCCTAAGGTAGAGGAGATTTTTCGAGCCGCTCGAGATTTAGACCTCGACCCCATAATCGAGGAAAAAGCGCATCCAGCTTGGTGGTGGGATGAGACCTCGAGGGTCTCCGTCAAAAAGGCGGGGCCTAAAAGAAAGACCCTTGCGATGATAGCCCAAAAAATCGCGGAAGAGAGGAAGAAGCCCAAAAAATAGCTAAAGAAGCCCTCAAGCCCTGTAAATGCTCGCTTAATTATCTCTAAGGGATTGCACA
Organism: uncultured Nitrososphaerota archaeon; assembly: GCA_964562935.1. GTDB lineage: Archaea > Thermoproteota > Methanomethylicia > Nezhaarchaeales > WYZ-LMO8 > WYZ-LMO8. The sequence goes on along the minus strand of CAZLVJ010000004.1, from coordinate 35,547 downwards.
TAACCCCCTCAAGAAACATTTATATTGGGTTATCGAGGATATATCCCCCGTCATGAGGGGCTCCCTGACTCTTTTAGGTTCAGTACTTCACCTGTCCAAGAGCAATAAGCTTGTAGTCAAAAGCTCTTCTAAAGCCATTCCGAAAATAGGCGACCCAATTTACAACGGCAAGAACAGAGTCATAGGCCTAGTCTACGACGTCGTGGGGCCCGTTTCATCGCCCTATGTATTAGTAAAGCCATTCGGTGAAATAAACCCCAATGACTTAAAGCGAATTAAGAAGGTTTACGCGACCCCTAGTTCGAAAAGTACTAAGAGATGAAGGGGATGAAGGGCTTGCTGACGGATGAAGCTGAATTCAGATGCCCAGAGTGCGGAAGCACGGAGTTCTTCAGGGACTACGATCGCGCCGAAATGGCTTGTGCGAGGTGCGGCCTTGTAATTAGTGAGCGCCTCATAGACCTAGGTCCCGAGTGGAGGGCCTTCGACTCTGAACAACAAGGTAAGAGGGCTAGGGCTGGGGCCCCCTTGACCCTCACGATTCACGACAAAGGCCTCTCAACAGTCATAGACTGGCACGGAAGTAGCAAAGCATCGAAGAACATGAGCCCAACGAAGAGGATGCAGATCTACAAATTGAAAAAGTGGCAACAGAGATCGAGGGTGTCGAACGCCTTTGAGAGAAACTTGACCCACGCTTTATCGGAGCTCGACAGAATAGCGTCGCAACTCGGCCTTCCGAGGAATGCAAGGGAGAGCGCGGCCGTCCTCTATAGGAGGATGGTGGAGGCGAAGATGATAAGAGGGAGGTCTATTGAAAGCATGGTCGCCGCTGCTATTTACGCGGCATGTAGACAAAATAGAATACCGAGGACCCTCGACGAGGTCGCCCAAGCCTCTAACATAAAGAAGCGGGAGATAGGGAAGAGCTACAGGCTCCTCTTAAGGACGCTCTTGGCGAAGATAGCGCCTATGGCCTCAATAAATTTCATCCCTCGCCTCGTGAACAAGCTAAATCTCTCACACGACGTCCAGAGGCTCGCCATAACAATTCTTGAAAAAGCGAGGAGCATGGGCCTAACCTCCGGCAGAGGCCCTATGGGCATTGCAGCAGCGTCTATATACATAGCCTGCGTCCTTCAACACGTCAAGTGTACTCAGAGAGACATAGCTGCTTCGGCTAACGTGACCGAAGTCACGATACGCAATAGATACCAAGAGCTCATGCGAAAAATTGAATTTATAGTCACGATATAACTCAACTGTGAAGCGAAGTCGGAAAGACGAAGAAGACGTGTACTTAAGGGCCCTTGAGATAATAAGGAGCGCAGGACCTCAAGGAATTTTGCAAAGCGATCTATGGAAGACGTTGAGCGTCGGTAGTCGAGAAGGCTCTCGCATAGCCCTAACATTAGAGAAAAGGGGGCTTATCATAAGGGAGCCTGTACATCAAGGCCGTTTAAAGACCTTCAGGCTCGTAACGGTTTCAAATAACATCAAGGTAAGCTTAGATGCCATAGACGACTGTCCCTGCTTTTCATGTGCAAACTTACTGCGATGTGGCAGTGGGCAACCGATAAGCCCCGAAAAGTGCGAAGACCTGACGAGGTGGCTCTTAAAGTCGTGAATCCACGATAGATATGTCGAGAAGATGGAAGACTGAAAGGTCAAGGGACCACTACTACAAGAGGGCGAAAAGCTCAGGTCTTAGGTCTCGTGCTGCCTTTAAGCTGATGGAAATAACTGAGAGATTCAACATCATCAAAGAAGGGCACGTGGTTTTAGACATAGGGGCCTATCCTGGAGGATGGCTACAAGTGGCTTCTAGAGCTACTGGTCCCAGCGGCCTCGTGATAGGCGTAGATCTAAGGCCTATTAAGGAGCTTGGGAAGCCCAACGTCAGGACGGTAGTGGGGGACGTCTGTGACGAAAACTTGCACGAGGAGCTCGCGAAGATCGTGCCCAGCAAAGTCGATGTAGTATTGTCTGATGCCTCGCCAAAATTGACGGGCGTGTGGACGACAGATATCGCGCGACATGCGCATATAGTTCGATGCGTAATCAAGCTCATTAACAAATTACTCAAAAAGGGAGGGACGGCTGTAATAAAGGCTTTTCAAGGAAGCGAGCTCAACGACATCTTGTCAATTTTGCGGCAACGGTTTGAGAGGGTGCGCCTTTTTAAGCCCAAAGCCTCACAACAAAAGAGCAGAGAGATATACTTAATATGTACGGGTTTTAGAGGAGATGGCGAAGGGATAGCAAGCAATTAAGCGATGCGATAAGCAAACCAGAGCCATGAGCATAAAAATACCTCTCGACCTTCTATGCGAAGGCAGGGTTAAACTGTTGTTGCCAGACGGCGCGATATTGGGGGGAGAAGCTAGGAAAGTTGTATTTTACAACCCCCTCATGTCTTTTTCGCGGGACTTCTCTATTTGCGTGTTAAAGGCCTACGCAAATATTACTGGGAAGAAAGACTTGCGAGTGGCAGAGCCGTTAACGGCAAGTGGTGTCAGAGGCATTAGATACGCCAAAGAGGTCGACGAGGTCGACGAGGTAGTCCTATCGGACGTCAACCCGGTGGCCGTGAGAATTGCGAGGATCAACGCTCTCTTAAATCAAGTGCACAAAAAGGTCGTTGTGAAGTTATCAAATGCGAACTCGTTATTGTCAAGACATGATGCCAAGGGGAGGAGGTTTGACTTCGTTGACATAGACCCTTTCGGCTCGCCCGCACCTTATGTAGACTCTGCCATCAGATCAACGGCGCTGGAAGGCGTAATAGCTCTAACGGCAACGGACATGCCTCCTTTATGTGGCGTTTACCCCCAGGTAGCCTTGAGAAGGTATGGGGGCTTATCCCTAAGGACCGAGTACTGTCATGAACTTGCCGTGAGGCTGGTGCTAGGCCTCCTATGCAGAGAAGCTGGGAAACACGAGCTATCAATAAAGCCGTTAATCGCCCATAGCACAAGACATTACATTAGGGTCTTTGCTCAGTTGGTTCCTTCGAAGAGTAGCTCAGAGGCCGTCGGCCTAATATATCATTGTCGCAATTGCCTGCACAGACGCGTTGTGAAACTCGAAGACGTGGCACCGACAAAGAGCTCATGCGAGAACTGCAGTTCTTTGATGGAGATCGCAGGCCCTCTGTGGATAGGTTCCATATTCGACAAAGCATTTTGCGAAGAAGTCGCTAGAGTAGCGAACTCTATGGACTTGCCCAATAAGAAGGAGCTTAAGAAAGTTCTAAAGCTAATAACAAGCGAGGCCGATGGTCCTCCAACATTTTACACAGTAGATGCTCTTTCCCATAAATATAAGCTAAAGCAACCAAAAATGCAAGAACTTATTAGGAAGTTGCTTTCTCAAGGCTTTTATGCTACTCCGACACACTTTAATCCTAAAGGATTTAGATTTAATGGTAACATCGCAGACCTGATTAAGTCATTAACCAAATGACGCAACTTCGATTAGTTCTTCAGGACTAGACATGTTGTCAAGCTTTTTAGCACTTATTACGCCATCCTCTCTAGAGGCCTTCCGGGTCACGACTAATCTCTTGACCTTGGCGACTTCTGCGACCTCTCGAAGCACCTCCAATTCCTCCTTAAACTTGTCGCTAAGAACCTCTAATGTTAAGATCAGTAGTGTCCTCCCTCCCTCCCCGTTCTTCTTGGCTATGATGTTGAAGGGAGCCTCTTTAAACCTGAATATTGAAAAACCCAACCTCGACAACTTTAGGGCCACCTCTTCTTGGAGCCTCAGCCTGCCACCCCTGTCACTCTCCTCACTTCTCCAACCCTCTTTGCTCTCGACTGTTGTGATATTATCGAGGATGTCTATAGGTTTGAAGGCTTGTAGGGCCCCCTCCTCGCCCACATATTTGCTGAGGACTTCATAGAGTTTTGAAGCTACGTCGACCGTCGCATTTATTTCGCCTTTTTCGTACTCGTAGACAGCTTTTCTCGTAATGCCCAAGAGATTCGCTAATCCGCCGAGCGATAAACCGATCCTTTCTCGTATTTCTCTCAACTTTTTGCCCTCGATCTTTACGTAGAACCTACCACCTTTATAGTACACGTACTGCCTCCTTCCTTCAAGGTAGTCCTTTAACGCTTCGGGGTGAACGACGTAAAGCCCTTGTTTCTCATAAGCTACCTCCTTATCAATTTCATGGGGGCCCTCCCTTTCGCTGACGACTAGCGGGGAGCCTCTTAAAGCGTAGCTCGCCTTCTTGATCTCTGTGGCACAACAGCTTTTCAATTCACTGGCATCGCTTAGCGCTTTGATTAAAACTAGCTTATCTCCACTTCTAGCGACCAAGTTTATAGAGCTCCTTTCATTAGTGTATGGCTTTGAAATTTCGAAGCCTCCCTCATACAGCGACTTCACGGTTTTTGCTATGACGCCCTCTAAGGGCACCCCTCGCTCCCTCACTCCATGCTGGAGACGAAACCTATAACCGTCGTCGTCCTAAGCTTACTTCGCAAGATAGCTATATAAGGTTTATATAAAAAAGCTCTGCCATCATGATAATACACAGCGTTCGGACCCAAGACTCTGGCTATGACTTTGGCCTCTAAATCTCCTCCGCATATCATGTAGACGCCTTCTCCCATCTCTATCATGCGTAATATGACTATGGGCAATCTCAACTTATCGTGATGTTGTGCTGGCACCATATCAGCGAGCAACTCAAGCTCTCTTCTGTCCATTATGAGCTCGTCTCCGGCTCTAGTCAATACCTTCGGCTCTCTCATCCCCAATAACTCTTTCAAAGTCCGAGTTTCCCTGGGTAAGTGGTCATTTATCCTCTCTATCTCCTGTGCGAGCACTCTACTCACTCTATCGATGAAGCCTCTCTCGAAGCTGTGCACGTCGCCCAGCAACGGGCTCACATCCTGCGCGCCAATATCATTGCATGGTCAACGTCGTAGGGCTCCAAGTGCACAACGTGAACTATCTCGAAGCCGCCATCCTTTAGGGTCTCTATCTCCCTCTTGTAGACCTCTGAAGGCTCTTTGGTGACGTCTATGCTCCTGGCCTTTATAGCCAAGAAGGCCCAGCCGCCCTTCTTTAAGTAGAAGTCCGCGTTATCGATGAGGATTTTGCTTTGATATGGTTGAGCAACGTCTTGATAGATGACGTCGACTTCCTCTACCAAGTGTGCGTATTCGGCTGGCAGACGAGCATCCGCCAATATCGGAATGACGTTTTTTCTAAACTTGGCAACCCTCTCGAGGAACTCTCTCATGACCCTGGGCGAGAACTCGACCCCGTAAACGCGTCCCCTATGACCTATTATGTCAGAGATGTGAGAGCACGTGGTCCCTGACGCGACCCCCAAATAGAGAACTCGAACCCCTTCGACGAGAGGCGAAGCCTTTAAACCTTTCATGAAAGCCGCCGCGAGCTTGGACCTATAGGCGTCCCACACCCTCAGCTCCACGTCCTCATGCTTGATGAGCATTTCACCGTAAACCTTGACTCCAGGAGCTAGGTTACGGGTCGCCAGCCTCGTGCTTCCGTCCTCCATCTCTACTACGTAAACACCGCTTATGTCTTCGTGAGGCTTCACCTTCACGAGCTACTCACCCCTTGCCCTTCTTAGCCTTTTTAGGAGCCTTCTTCTCTGCCTTCTTTTCCACAACCTTCTTAGGTGGCGTCTTGTAAATCTCTTTTATCTCCTCTATCCTCTTCTTCAAGTCTTCCTTAAGCTCATCGGCTATGTACTCCCCCGTGAAGTAGTCTACTCTAGCAGCTATTGCTATTTTCCCGGCCAACGCTCTGGCTATCTTGCCCCTCTGCCACTTAGGCGATCTGTGAATCTCAGGGTACTGAAATATTATACCATGCTTAGGCGGCTTGCCCCCCGTTCTAAGCGCTCTGAAGAGGGCTTTCTCAGCTCCGAGAAGTTGGATCGTGCTTGCGGGCAACTTTGCAAGCCTCTCTAGCCCTCCAGCAAGAGCTATCAATCGCGCTCCCAAGACTGGGCCGACGAGCTCTTTTATGTTAGGGGCCACTTCGCCCATAACTTCGTCAACGTACTTTCTAAGCCTTTCATTGAGCTCGTAGAGCTTTAACGTCGCCTCGGCGACTTCCCTCATCACCTCTACGTCCTTTTGAAGGACGTTGGCCCCAAGAGAAGGACCACCCTCTAACACCTTGGCTATCTTACCCCTCAAGGAGCCGAGCTTCTCCAAGACTTCGGCTTTCTTCACATTATCTCTATGCCCGATGATCGTTATAGCCTTTATGAAATCTTCATGATCTTTAATGGTATTACCGAGTTCTGGGAAGTGTATTCCATACCACTCCCTCAACCTTGAAGCCAATACGTTCAACATCTTCTCGACCTCATCTATACAAGAGACTGCTTGAGCGACTAGGAGGTCTCTTTTCTCGACCGCTTCGACTATCTTTCTAGCGCTCAGGTCTGAGGCAATTTTATGAAGTATCGATAAAGCCTCTTCCTCGCTTCGCGCATAGCCTAGCTTGACCGCGAGGTCTAACATCCGAGCCCTCACGAGCTTGGCCACTTTGTTAGGAGCTTCTATCTTTACTTCTTGGAAGCCTGAGGCAACGAGTGCTTGCGCGACTCTAGGGTCTTCTACCACGAGCACGTCGATGTTAAGTCTTCGAGCCTTTTCGCACAGCTCTCTGACCTCGTCCACGACCTCTCCTCTACTCAATAAGTAGAGCTTGTTGGCCTCTTCCTCAGGGTCTTTGGGGAACAAGGCCTTTTCAATAACCTCTCCTTTATCATTACATAGTAGAAGGCCTACAAAGTTGCCCACGACGTAGCCTTTCATAGCCTACCTTCTCCGTTTTACTTGATTTTAATTAAGTGACTACCATGATAATATATAACTGTTTTCTGCCCCATATAATTGACGATCATGAATTTGGAAGTTGTTGTAGCTTCGCTCAGGCTTCGACATCCAATTATGCTGGCATCTGGAGTGCTTGGCACCACACCCGACATGTTGATTAAGGCATACAAAGCGGGCGCCTCGGCCGTCGTCACGAAGTCCCTCACTGTGAGTCCTAGAGAAGGAAATCCCAACCCGGTGATAGTTGAGTTGCGCTTTGGGCTACTGAATGCCATAGGCCTAGCCAACCCAGGCGTAGAGAACTATCTCGCTGAGTGCCTCGAGAACGAAAAGACAATAGCTGAGGTTCCCGTGATATTCAGTATCGCTGGCGCCAAGGTGGAGGACTACGTTAAACCAGCCAGCCTAATCTCTGAAGTGGGTCTGGCCAAGGCCTTAGAGCTGAATTTGTCTTGTCCTCACGTTCATGAGACTAGGCAGTTCTCTGAGGACCCTAAGCTCACGGCCCAGGTGGTCAAGGCCGTCTCCGCCGTCACGTCATTGCCTGTCTTCGTAAAGTTAGGCCTCACAACAAACTTAATGGAGGTCGCCGAGGCTGCCGTAAAGCATGGGGCATCAGCTATAACCGCGATAAACACTATAAGGGCTATGGCCATAGACATATACGCTAGGAGGCCAGTGCTGTCGTCAATATATGGAGGTCTTTCAGGGCCAGCGATCAAGCCCATAGCCCTGAGGGTCGTATACGAGCTCTACGAGGAATTTGACGTACCTTTAATCGGCGTAGGTGGAGTATCGAGGTGGCAAGACGTGGTGGAGTTCCTCATGGCCGGTGCTACAGCCGTCCAAGTGGGTACGGCAGTTTACAGGCGTGGGCTTAAAGTGTTTAGAGAGCTCGTGAATGGCCTGAAGAGGTACATGGAGGAAGAAGGTTTCAGAGACGTCAATGAACTAGTAGGTATAGCGCATTGAGGTGATGGATAGGTACTACTTCAAAGGAAAATTAAAGGACAAGAGGAGAGAAGCGGAGGGCTTGTTCTCCATGACCCTGCAGCTCAACGACCGCAAGGCCATGCGTAAAGCGAAGCCGGGCCGCTTTGTCATGATATGGCTTCCGGGCATAGACGAGCTCCCCTTATCTCCATCGGGCTATGAAGACTCGACATTGAGGCTTACGTTTAAGGTGAGGGGGGAGGGAACCAAGGCCCTCGCATCACTAAACCTTGGCGATAGGGTCTTTGTCAGGGGGCCTTACGGTAGGGGCTTTGCCATACCACGAGCCAACCTCTCACGCGAAGGAGACGTGCTCATCCTCGGTGGCGGAGTAGGAGTGGCCCCATTGCTCCCTCTCGTGGAGGCCCTGCTAAGTCCCTCCCTGAGGCCATACGTCGTCTGTGGTTTTAGGAGCGTGAACGAAGCCCTCTTCGTCGACGAATTGTCTAAGCTTGTTGGGAGCGACTTGATAGTGGCGACCGATGACGGAAGCTTAGGGTTTAAAGGGACGGTAGTCGACGCCGCCAGAGAGCTGTTGAGCTCGAAAAACATCTCCTATGCGTTCGCTTGTGGCCCTGAAGAGATGCTGTTCGTCTTACATAAAATGCTTTTGGGCAAGGGGATACGCCACCAGATGTTACTCGAGAGGTACGTGAAGTGTGCGATAGGTGTCTGTGGATCGTGTGTTATAGACGGGTTGAGGTTATGCAGGGAGGGCCCTGTCTTCGACGATCTAGTGCTGAGTCGTTTAAAGGAGTTTGGGCGCTTTAGGAGGTCGCCCTCTGGTGCTAAGGAGCCTGTCGCCTAGTTTTCTAGCAATACATTTATATCAGGGCCACGATCTTCTTTACGAGAAGAAGCCTGGTGATTGAGATATGCCATCGCACGGCTCACTAACAAAGGCTGGGAAGGTCAGATCACAGACGCCTAAGATACCGCCCAAGCCCAAGAGGAACCCGGTACCTCGAGTCAGGAACCACAAAGAGTACGTGAGGAGGTTCCTAGCGGCACCGAAGCAGAAAGCCGCCTCGCCCGCATAGCCCCTCGGCAACCACCTTTTAGAGCAAAGTTCTCGCTAGCGCTTTTCTGGCGCCCGAGCTTTGACGCTATCATCATCGACTTACACCGCTAATGCTTAATTCTCCGAGTAGCCTCCTTCCTCTTGTCGTCCTGCAAGTCGATGGTCGAGATCGGTGATCAAGTTGTCCGAAGAGCTTGACGTTCCCGGCCCTCTAAAACAGTTGAACTTAGAGCCATACGACAGGGTCCGCGTAATCAAGGGACACGTGATCTACGAGGGCCTTTTGATGCCTAAGACTGAGATATTGGGCGACGAGTACGTAATGATAAAGATGGACAACGGCTATAATGTCGGCTTTAGGCTCTCAGAAGTTAAGGTCGAGTTAATAGCGAAGAAGCATGCCTTTAAATTCGAGGACAAGAAGCTCTTAGAACTGAAAACTGACCTGCCCAAAGTTACGGTCTTGGGCACGGGGGGCACTATAGCGAGCAAAGTCGAGTACAAGACTGGTGCAGTATATCCATCGCTCTCAGCTGAAGACCTTTACGAATCCATACCCGAGCTAAGCGAAATTGCTACGATATCGACGCGCACGCTCTTCAACATCTTCAGTGAAGATATGAGGCCCGAGCACTGGTCCGTGATAGCTAAAGCAATAGCTGAAGAAGTTATTAAAAATGACGTAGGTGGCATAGTGGTAGCCCATGGCACTGACACCATGGGCTATACGGCCGCCGCCCTCAGCTTTGCCTTGCGACAACTACCTGTCCCTGTAGTCCTCGTCGGGGCTCAGAGGTCGTCGGACAGGCCGTCGAGCGATGCAGCTCTCAACATGTTGGGAGCAGTGCTCGTAGCAGCTCGCGCGCCTTTCGCGGAAGTAGTCATCGTGATGCACGAGAGCATAAGCGATGAAAGTTTAATAGCGATTCGGGGCACGAAGGTAAGGAAGTGCCATACGAGTCGAAGGGACGCCTTCAAGCCAGTAAACGACGCGCCAGTTGCAAGGGTGGTGAAGGGAAGGGAGCTCATCGTCCTTGCTAAGGACTTAAGACCTCGTAATGAAGACAGAAAGAACTTCAAAGTCTGCGCGAACTTTGACTCTAGAGCCGCTTTGATCAAGGTTTATCCCGGAATACCCCCTGAAGCGATAGAGTGGCCTATTTGCGCTGGTTATAGAGGAGTCGTGATCGAGGGCACGGGACTTGGACATGCGCCGAGCTACGTCTTCTCTTCCATTAGGAAGCTCATAGATCACGGGATAGTTGTTGCCATGACCTCTCAGTGTATATGGGGGAGGGTTAACATGAACGTCTACAGGACTGGCGTAGAGCTCCTGCGGATGGGCGTGATACCGTGCGAAGACATGTCCCCCGAGACCGCGCTAGTCAAAATGATGTGGTGTTTAGCCAACGCTAGAGACGAAGAAGAAGTCAAGAGGCTTATGACAACAAACATAGCTGGGGAGATAAACCCGAGGACCGAGTATCGAGGGGTCTTCAGTGAATAGATACGAGGAGCTAGGTCTAAAGGTCGGGCTTGAGCTACACCAGCAACTTAACACCAAGTCAAAGCTATTCTGCTCGTGCCCTACTCTGCTCAGGGACGACGAGCCCGACGTAGTCTTCGTTAGGTATTTGCGACCCACTCGTAGCGAGTTAGGAACGGTCGACGAAGCGGCCCTACTTGAGTACGAGAAGGGCAAGGCCTACGTCTACCAAGCTTACAGCGATACTACGTGCCTCGTCGAGATGGACGAAGAGCCGCCCCACCCGCTCAACGAGGAGGCCTTGGACATAGCCCTCCAAATAGCCCTAATGCTCAAGGCACAAGTCCCAGACGTCATCCAAGTGATGAGGAAGGTGGTCATAGATGGTTCGAACACCACGGGCTTTCAGCGGACGGTAGTGGTGGCAGTGGGTGGCCCCGAAAGCGCGATCCAAGACCCCGAAGGCCCCGTCCATATTCAAACGATATGCCTAGAGGAGGACGCCGCGCGCAAGATATCGGAGTCCGAAGACAAGGTCGTGTTCAGGCTCGACAGGTTGGGCATACCGCTTATAGAAGTCTCGACCGCTCCTGAGATAAAGACGCCGGAGCAAGCTCAAAGAGTTGCTCTGAAGATAGGCCAGCTCTTCCGCATACTTGGAAAGGTCAAACGAGGCCTCGGAACCATCAGACAGGACATAAACGTCTCGCTCGCGAAAGGAGGAAAGGTAGAGATTAAGGGTGTTCAAGATCTAGAACTGATATCGAAAGTAGTAGAGCTGGAAGTACAGAGGCAGCTCAAGCTTTTAGAAATAAGAGACGAGCTCAAGAGGCGGGGCGTGGTCGATGTAAAGAGCGACATCGTTGATGTGAGCGACGCCTTCAAGAACACCAAGAGCAAGATAATTCTGCAGGGGCTCCAAAGAGGCCACAAAGTGATGGCTGTAAAGCTAGAGGGCTTTGCCGGCCTGCTAGGAGTAGAGATACAGCCGGGGAGGAGATTTGGAACGGAGCTCAAGGACTACGCGGTCGTGTGGGGCGGCGTCAAGGGACTCTTCCACACGGATGAGATGCCAGCGTATGGGATAACGGAGGCGGAGGTCAGCGAGCTAAAGAGGAGGCTCGGTTGCGGTCCCAGCGATGCAGCAGTCTTCGTGGTCGACGAGGAGGAGAAGGTCGTGAAGGCACTTCAGGCTGTGCTGAGGCGTTGCAGAGATGCGCTGAGGGGGGTTCCAGACGAGACCAGAGCTGCCAACCCTGATGGCACTACGCGCTACATGAGGCCGAGGCCCGGGGCTTCTCGAATGTACCCTGAAACCGACGTCAGGCCGATAGTGATAGCCAAGGAGAGGCTAGAAAGGCTTGCAAGGTCCTTGCCGGAGATGCCCGAAGAAAAGCTCAAGAGGTTTGTCGAAGAGTACGGGCTGAGCAAGGACCTGGCCCTGTTGATGATAAACTCCTATCGCCTCGACTTATTCGAGAGAATAGTCTCAGAGGTCCCAGAGGTCAGCCCCGTTATAGTCGCTACGACGCTTGAATACACGTGGAAGAGCTTAAAGAGGGAAGGAGCTCCCTTGGACCAAGTGGACGAGGCCAAGCTCTTGGAAATGTTCAAGGCCTTGGGCAAAGGGCTTATGGCCAAGGAGGCAATACCTGACGTCTTGAGGTCCATGGCTGAAAATCCCAATGCCTCAGTCCCCGAGATTTTGGAGAAGCTTGGCCTTAGGACCCTTTCGCTAGATGAGGTGCGAGCCCTCGTGGATCGCATAATAGAGGAGAACGCTGACATCCTTAAGGAAAAGGGGGAGAAGGCATTCAAGGTCTTGATGGGCAGGGCAATGTCTGTTTTACGGGGCAAAGTGGATGGAAAGTTCGTGAGCGAAGTGGTCAAGGAGAGGGTCGAACACTTCATGCGAGCCAGGGTTGGTGTTAAGTGAAAGTAGCGTGTCTGTGGAGCGGAGGCAAGGACAGCGCATATGCATGCCATTTAGCCCTAAAAATGGGACTTAACGTGGAGAGGCTCGTCACCTTTTACCCTCAAGACCCCGAATCAAAGCTTTTCCACGTCCCCAACGTCAAGTGGACTGCTTTACAAGCCGAGTCTATGGGTGTTTCACAAGTCTTAGTGGAGGCACCCGTGGGTCAAGAGTATGACGTCTTGTGTAAAACGTTGGCCACGTTGAGAGAGCGGCATGGAATAGAGGGCGTAGTCGCAGGAGTCATAGCCAGCAATTACCAGAGGAGAATTTTGCAAGAGGTCTGTCTTAAGGTTGGGCTAGAGCTAATAGCTCCCTTGTGGGGACGAGACCCATTCGACGTCGTCAACCAAATGATCAACGAGGGTCTCGTAGCAATAGTTATTGGCGTCTATGCTGAAGGCCTGACTCGACAGTGGCTAGGTAAAGAGGTGGACCGAGAGTTCCTCGAGCACCTGAAGAGGTTGTCGAGAACTTGGGGGGTGAGCCCGTGCGGGGAGGGTGGAGAATACGAGACCTTCGTCGTGGACGCTCCTCTATTCGCGAAGAGGATAAAGATAGTAAATTACGAGGTCTTTTGGCGTAGAAACTGGGGCGAGCTAACGATCTTAGACGCCATGTTAGTCGAGAAGGACTGAGAGCATGTCAGTTGTAGCCTCTCTCATGAAAACGCTCAAGGATCACGATTACAAGACACTATTGGCAATGGAGAGGCTCCACTTAAGGTACGAGTACATCCCCGTTGACGTTTTGGCGAAGCAAGTAAGGAAGTCCGTCGAAGCCCTCTTAGAGGACTTGGATAAATTACATAAGATGGGCTTCGTGGGCCGTCAAAAGCAAGACTACTTAGGATACGCCTTGAGGCAGTACGGACGCGATGCCCTCGCCCTCAAGTACTTCGTAGACAAGGGGATACTAGACGCCGTAGGCATAAAGCTCGGCGTGGGGAAAGAGGCTGACGTCTACGACGGTTTATCGCCGTCTGGGTATAGAGTGGCCATAAAGTTCCATAGGGTTGGAAGGTCTAGCTTTAAGCAAACCAAGAGGCTGAGGGCTTACGGCGAGGCCTCATCTTGGTACAGGCAGTCGTGCATCGCTGCTAGGAGGGAGTACGAGGCCCTCGAGACCTTATACCCCCTAGGCGTCAAGGTCCCAAAGCCCATAGCCTACAACAGGCACGCGATAGTAATGGAGATAATAATAGGCGATCCCCTCTACGCCATCACGGACCTGCCAGACCCTTGGCTGGTTTTCACGGAGATAGTGGAGAACGTCAAGAAAGCCTACCGAGAGGCATCCATAGTACACGCAGATCTGAGCGAGTTCAACGTGGTCATAAAGCCAGACTTCGACATTCTCATAATAGATTGGCCACAATGGGTCTCAAAGAGTCATCCTAGGAGTTCAGAGTATCTGAAACGAGACGTGACTAATCTGGTTCGCTTTTTCAAGAGGAGATTCGACCTAAAAGTGGAAGCCGATGAAGTGTTAAGGGATATTAAGGGCGAGCCTTAAGATATCTCATCCGCTTGCCGCTCCACGTATCGCCGTCTCATCTTGAGGTAGAGGACTTCGTGGGCCTAAGCGGGCAGATCAATGGGCAACGCGTGATAATGGGCATAGACTTGGCACCTTCAGCACAACATATGCAAGAATACGCCTTAGTGGTGATTAACGAGAGGGGCGCCATAATTGATCGTAGAGAGGGCGTAGACTGGGGGACAGTCTCTCGCCTCTTAAAGAGGTACAAGGTCGACACGATAGCCGTTGACAACGTCTTCGAGATAGGCGAGTCGATAAGCGAGATCAAGAAGCGGTTGGGCAAGATAATAGACAAGATAAGGCTCATTGAGGTGACTCGTGTTGGCGACCACTACGTGAAGCTCGCCGAGCTGGCTTTCAGAGAGGGCGTCCTAAATGAAAGAGTTCCCCACCTATCACCTCTCCAAGCCGCTGAGGCTTCAGCTCTATTAGCGCTAAAGGGTGTAGGGACCGCGATCATTGAGCCCTCAGCTATCAGGGCCGTGATTTTGATATCGAGAGGAAGGAGCCTCGGCCCGGGGGGCATGAGCCAAGGGAGATACAACCGCTCTCAGCGCTCGGCCATAAAGCAAGTGACAAGCCTAATACTGGACGAACTGAAGAAGCACGTCGACGATAGCGATGTGGAGTGCTACGTCCAACGCTCCAAATTCGGCCTCGAGAGGAGTGTAATAGTACTCAACGCCACCCCATCGCGCGTAAAGAAATTGCTAAGACCCTTCAGGGACTTGATAAAGAAGAGCGGCGTTAACTTAAAGATAATGGCGAGGATACCTGCCTTTGATGAGAAGCAAGCTGGCTTTGACCATCAAGAAGAAAAGCCGATAATAGTAGGGTTAGATCCGGGGATAATCACGGGAGTAGCGATCTTGGATTTACATGGCAACCTCTTGTTTGTAAACAGTGGGCTAGCCCTCGATAAAATGTCCATAATAAGGACGATCACAAAGTTTGGCAACCCAGTAGTCATAGCCTCAGACGTTAGGCGGGTACCAGCAGTCGTAGAGAAAATAGCATCAGTCTTGGGTTGTGCAGTCTACGCACCGCCTAGGGACTTGAGCGTGGAAGAGAAAAGACGCATTGTGCAGGATAACGTGGCCAATTTCAAAGACGTAGTTAAGAACTCACATCAGAGAGACGCCGTAGCCGCTGCGCTGAAGGCGTACTTTAATTTCAAGAACAAGTTCATGCAACTTGAAGCCAGAGCGAAGGAGCTCAACCTATCTCGCCCTCAAATAGAGAAGGCCAAGGCCCTCATTGTCAAGGGCTTTACAATAAAGGAGGCGCTTGAGAGGGTCATGTTCGACGACAGGCCCGACAAATCTCCTACGACGGCTCAGGCTGAGCCCGAAATACAGAGGTTAAGGTCTGAGCTCTCGAGGCTCAGGGAGAAGGTCGAGGAACAAAGCAGGGCGATAAGGGATCTCGAGGAGTCTCGACTAAACCTCTTAAAACAATTAAAGGAAAGAGAAGCCAAGATAGAAGAGCTCGAAGAGGCGCTCATAAAGGCCTCTCTTAAATCATCTCGTACATCACAAGATGATGAGATCGTGAAAAGAAGACTTGAAGCCTCTGCAAAGACCATAAGCGAACTGAAGGCTAGAGTGGAGGTCATGGAAAGAGATCTCGAGGAGCTTAAGCGTTTAGTGAGAGAGCTCGCCAAGGGCAATGTCGTGATAGTCAAGGAGGTGCGCTCTATAACCAAGAGATCCGTGGAAGAAGCCATGAAGTATGAGGTCTTGGGGGAAGGAGAGATAGCTCTCGTCCAAGACCCCACTTCCTCTAACGTTGAAGGCATCGAGCTCTTGATTAAAATGCGACCTGAGGCGATAATAACCAAGGTCGATAAGATGCCAAAGGATGTGCTGGAAATCATCAAAGAGAATTGCATTCCAGTAATAGACTTAGGGGAGGTAAAGGTTGAGAGGGCCTCTGACTTCCTATACGTTCCCTCAACTATTAAAGAGCTGATAAAGTCTAGGAAGGAGCAACTGCTGGCGGAGAGGGATCGAAGCCTGAAGGAGAAGTTGAAAGACATGTTGCGGAAGTATCGTGAAGAGAGGGCTAGGGAGCTAGAAAGATCGAGGCAATGATTATCGAGGTCATTGCGGTCGCTCTCGCATTGCCCCTACTAATGGAAGTTAAATGCCTTGGATCGCTGTGGTTGCAACGATGAGCTGAGCCATTTATGACTCATCTACCACCTTTGCTATCTCTATGGCTATCTCCACGGCCCTCGGGGAGTGTTTGGCAAAGAAGAACTTCTCTCCCGTGGCAACTAAGAAGTAGTCACAGGATGGGCACTCAAAGTTAAATAATATCGAGTCCTTGAGCTCGTCGAAGTTTTTCGACAAACCTCTTCGATCCTCACATGTGCTCTTCTCCAGCAAACGCAACGATCCAGACCTCGGTGCTCTTCAATCTGTTCGCGCTGAGGTACCTCCCAACTTCAAGTACAACCCAACGCCAGCAAGATCGTCGTTTGAACTGGGGGACACCTTGTTAGACCTCAACAACGCCGCGATGATAAAGAGGAGGCTCGCGCCTACGACTAGCATAGGCTTCTGGATCGCATCGACGTCGTAGAAGTACCTTAGCAGTCCTAGGAGTCCTGTGATGACGACTATTGCTACTGTTGGCAGGATGAAGAGCGGCGACTTCATCCTCAGCTTACTCAAGAGCGGAAACTCGTATGGAGAATCGTAGTGGGCAGAAAGCAAAATCCTCTTTTTCGGCGCTTCTCTTGGAAGAATCTCAGCAACTATGTGAAGTTCTCGGGCTTTCGGGAATAGGAAGTCAACGACCTCATAATGTAAGCACTGCTGGAGAACGAATATCGACAATCCGAGGGGTGAGAGCAAATATGGCGAACCAAAGCCCCGTGAAGTAGAACGTTGCGCCGAGGATGTAGAGGAAGAACACGACCCATATGTAGTTCGTAAACCCTCTCGGCCTTGAAACGAACCAGTCCTTCCGCACTTCATTGCAGAACTCAAACATGAGCTTGTATATGCGCTCGCCGGCTCTCAACTCGGCTTCGCTCCCAGCAAGCCTGGGTCCGTACTCTTTTACGACTTCTCCTACGAAATCGACGACCTTCTCGCCATAGGTCATGTACTTATTTTCCTCAAACACTGCACATAAATCTCTTATCACTTCAACGAAGGAGAAATGAAGACAAATTGTTAGAACGAGCGTTATCATACAACATGCTAAAGAAGGTGTCACGAGAACTGGAACGTTGTTACGAATGGGAAGCGGGTACGTAAAGATTGTGGACAATAGTTTTTCGAAAAACTCTTAGAATTAAAACTCTAGCGGAGCCTTTAGGAGCTCTTCTCTGACGTTAACTACGCCCTCTAGCTCTGCTTGAACTATGCTCTCGACGTCATACCTCAGTGACTTGACACTAACCCCTTCGTGCGGTATGACCTTAACGTTGACCATGAGGGGCTTATTGATCGGGTGACCTATACGGCTCAACATGTAGACGTAGACCTCTTTAACCCTTTGCGTCTCTTCGTATATCCTCTTCGCTATGTTCGTCGATACGATATTGTATATCTTGCCTATGTGACTTACAGGGTTTTTTCCTGCGACGGCCTCTAAGGACATATACCTATTTGGAGTTATGAGCCCGTTGGCTCTGTTGCCCCTGCCGGTATTGCCATCGTCGCCAGCCTCGGCTGACGTCCCCGTCACCGTCAGGTATATAACTCCAAGTTCGGGTTTGTCTGCAACGTTTACTTTCACGTCCACTTCAACGTCATATCTAGATGCTATCTTCAGCACATCCTCCTTGACCTCCTCCTTGACCTTCAGGTAATCGTCAAGCGACTTAATGTAAGAGCTTATCATCGCGCAAGCTACGGTCAAGTCGACCTTTCTGCCCCTCCTTAGCGCTAAGACCTTTATGTCCTCTCCGACGGCTGGGTTCTTCTTCTTATACTCAGGGGAGTTGAGGGTCTTCTCCACCTCCAGCACTAGCTTCTCTGTCTCTGTCAGAGGAGCGTATCCCACTCCGAAGGATGTGTCGTTGGCAAGAGGTACGTCTTTGCCCAGCTCAAAGACCTTGACGAGGTCAACGGACCCCTGCTTTATCCTGTAATCGAAGATCACGTGGTTATCAGGGTCCAAGTGTCTGAAGGTCCGCTTTACGCTCTCCCTCATGGCTCTGAGAGCTATAGCTCCTATGGGTACTATGTCGACTGAGCTCTCCTTCATGATGTGAGTCACAGCGCGCCCAGCCACTACGATGTATATGGGTTCGCATACTACTCCGCCGCCAAACCGCGGAACGGCTCTACCACCTACGACCAGCGCTTTATCTACATTATGGTGCAAGATCGCCCCATAATTCTCTAGGTAATACTTGCATAGCTCTCGGCAAACCGCCTCTGAGATGTTGTCGGCCAATGTGTCTGGGTGTCCCTTGCCCTTCCTCTCGACCATCTCGACTTCTTGCTCGTACACGGCTTTTTGTGCAAGCTCCTCTATAGTTATGAAGTTGGGCTTGTCAGGCAAATCGATCACTCATCCTCATCACTTTTATCTAGGCCTCTGCTTCTACTGCTGGTCACTCTTTTAACTTTACGAACAGAATGTTGCTCCCCCTAATGAGCACCTTACCATATTTGGCTATGGGCCCTTCGTCTTCGTCTATTTCCTCGGCATCGTTTAATAGCAGGTTCATGCACTGATCGCATTTTTCAAGTATTCCGCGGCAACTTCTCCCATCCTTGAGCCTCACTACGACCTCGCCGTTGACGGCCTTCATTAACAACTTTAAGGGGTCGCTTCTAACCATGTTGCCTCACTTCTCCATCATACATCTCTATCATTTGTAACGTTCGCTAAAAAGTTTATTGCTGTTAGCTTATTATGAGAAAGGTTTTAGTCGTAAAAGCCCTCTCTTAGTGCAGGTGGCGCTTTAATTGACAACTATCGTTGACGCGGCTAAGCGGGGCGTAGTCTTAGAGGAATTTAAAGTGGTCGCTTTAAAAGAGGACGTCGATACATCCTTCGTAGTCAAAGGGGTTGCCAGCGGCAGAATAGTAGTGCCGAGAAACGTTGTTAGGAGAAATGTGGACCCCATAGGGATAGGCGAAGGTCTCAGAGCAAAGGTAAATGCCAACGTAGGCTCCTCCATGGACCTCTCAGACGTCAATATGGAGGTCGAAAAGGCTAAGCTAGCCGTCAAATACGGGGCCGACACGGTAATGGACCTCTCGACCTCGGATCAGATGGATGAGATACGTAGAGCGATATTAAAGGAGCTCACGACGCCTGTGGGCACAGTTCCGATATATGAAGCAGCTCACATGGCTTTGAAGAGATATGGCTCGATAGTCCACATGACCATCGACGATATAATGAAGGCTATAGAGCTACACGCAAAAGACGGCGTGGACTTCATGACCATCCACGCTGGCGTCACAAGGGACTGCGTGGACCTCCTTAGAAGACATCCAAGGGTGGCTGGCATAGTGAGCAGAGGAGGAGCGATGATAGCTGCATGGATCATACACAACGAAAGGGAAAACCCCCTGCTTGAGAACTATGACTTGATACTCGAGCTGGCGAGGGAATACGACTTCGCGATAAGCTTGGGAGACGGCTTGAGGCCAGGTTGTCAAGCCGATGCTAACGATATGGCGCAAATGACCGAGCTCCTCATGGTAAGCAAGCTCGTCAGGAAGACCAGAGAGAAGGGCGTTCAAGTAATTGTCGAAGGGCCAGGCCACATGCCTCTAAACCAAATAGAGCATCACATCAAGCAAGCCAAGATATTGACGGGTCACGCGCCGCTCTACACTTTAGGGCCTATAGTGACTGACGTGGCCCCAGGCTACGACCACATAGCCTTAGCGATAGGAGGGGCGTTGGCAGTAGCGGCCGGCGTTGATTATTTGTGTGCAGTATATCCTTCTGAGCACTTAGGCATACCGTTACCAGAAGACATAAGGCATGGCGTCATAGCCAGCAGAATAGCCGCACACGCCGGAGACATAGTTAGGCTGGGCGAAAAAGCTCTCAAGTGGGATTTAGAGATTTCCAAGGCGAGGGCCTCCTTGGACTGGGGAACCCAATTCAAGCTGGCCATCGATCCAGAAACTGCTATGAGAATTCATAGGAGAGTACCTTCGAAGAGTGGAGCTTGCTCGGTATGCGGTGAGTACTGCGTTTACCTCATTCTTTCAAAGTTCTTAAGCCAAAGAGCGGAGCGGAGGAATTCTACTTAAGATTTGTTACCACACTTCCTGGACAGCGATCATTTCTGCATAGCTTTTGTACGTAGCCCTCTTGTGCGAAAGCCCTAGAGCCGACAGCATGCCTAGGACCTTGTCGTGGGCACCGTCCACGCTGTCTTCGCTAGCCAATACTTCTACCTCAAGAAAAGATCCCAAGCCTATCACGTCATCCACGTTTACTGTGCACTCGTCAACACGAAAGCTTAGCCTTTTCTTCTTAACAACCACGCTTTCTCTAAAGCCGAGCGACCTCAGAAGGCGCAGGAGGTTATCCTCATCACCCTCCTTTATCCTAACCTCTATCTCAAAGTTCTCCTTTAAGCCTCCATGAACTCTTTTACTTTTGAAAATCAGCTTGGCCCCGTCATTGCTCCTCCTAAGCTTAAGCGTTTTATCCGCGCCGAATGAGTCGTCGTAAGAGCTTACGAAGAAGAGGTCTTCCTCCTCGCCCTCATAAATCCTTTCGGGAGGACATAAAGTCTTCAACTTCTCTAAAATTCTCGACTTCTCTTCCTCAGTTATAGGTACCTTTGCCTCTACCTCTATCAACTCAACTTCTCCTCCAAATGTAGGAGTAAGCTCGTTATAGCCTCCACGTCCTCCCTCTTTCTTAATCTTCTTTCGAGCTTCTCGGCCTCGCCTCTCAAACCCGACCTGTTGAGCAACTTTATTATCCTGGCTATGGCCTTAACGCCGTCCGAGTTCAGCTCGCCATTGCTACTCATGACATCCAGCTTATTCATGAAGTCTCTTATCGCTCTTTTAATTTCAACGACGTATGTATAGCCCTCCCTCATCTTTCCAACTCCTCCTCGGCGCCGGCTTAGTTAAAGCTATCTACCCGATTAAGTAGTAGTTCAGCGTGAAGAAAAGCGGTGGCCTCCGTTGTGCGGGATATTTGGGTGTACGTCGTTCAGAGAAGGAGTTTCGAAGATCATTTATGATTCTCTTAAGAAACTAGAGTACAGGGGCTACGATTCCGTAGGCCTAGCCACAACGCACAATGGATTTATCTTCGTAAAGAAGGATCAGGGGAAAATAGAGGAAGTCGAGAAGAGGCTAGAGATAAGCAAGTTGCCGGGAAGGTGCGGAATAGGACACACTCGATGGGCTACTCACGGTGCCCCCTCAAAGGAGAACGCTCATCCTCTGACGGATTGTGAGGGTAAGATAGCGGTGGTCCACAACGGCATCATTGAAAACTACTTGGAGCTACGCGACAAGCTTGCCTCGGCCGGTCATAAGTTGCGCTCTAGGACCGACAGTGAGGTCATAGCACACTTGGTCGAAGAATTCCTCAGCAGGGGCTTAACGATGGAGGAGGCCGTTAGGCATGCGACTCTTCTACTGAGAGGGTCCTACGCCTTTGCGCTCATCTCGGCGTCGCGCGAGGATACTATAATCTGCGTCAGAATGGAGAGCCCTCTAGTCATAGGCATTTCGCGAGATTTCGTGTGCTGTTCGTCCGATATTCCAGCTCTTCCTCCCGAAGTAGAGAACGTCGTTGTAATGAATGACGGCGAGCTAGCAATCTTAACACCTCGAGCAGTAACAATAGAGGACTTGGAGTCGGGTCGCCAACTACCGCTTAGGCCTTTAAGTAAGGAGAACGTGAGTGCTCTAGCGGACAAAGGCGGCTTTACACATTACATGATTAAAGAGATATACGAACAACCACAAGTCGCGCTAAACGTCATGAGCGCGCCGCGCCCTTTCATTCTTAAGTTAGCCAATGAACTCGTCAAATCTGACAGAGTTTACCTCATCGGTTGCGGGACCTCATATCACGCATGTATCTTCGGTTCATACCTCTTACGCTTTATGGCCGACGTAGATGCTCACCCTGTCGTGGCCTCGGAGTTCCATGATAGTTGCACAAAAGTAACACGTGGCACAGCCATTTTAGCGATATCACAGTCCGGAGAAACGGCCGACGTACTACAGGTCTTAAGAGCTCTTCGAGACAAGGACGTCAAGTTGCTAGCCTTAACCAACGTCTTGGGCTCGTCGATAACCAGGCTCGCCTCATTATATGTAGGGCTTTACGCTGGGCCGGAAATAGGCGTTGCAGCGACTAAGACCTTCATCGCTCAGCTCTTAATGCTCACGAGGATTAGCATAGAGGTAGCCCGAATCAAGGAGATAAACCGCGACTTGGCTTCGAGTGCCGAGAAGCTTTTGAAATCCTCGGCAAAGCTAATCGAAAAAACCTTATCAGTCAACGAATCGCGGGCCAAGGACATCGCAATCGACATAGCTTTGAAGAATAGCGCATTTTTCTTGGCTAGGGGCATAAACATAGTTACGGCCCTTGAAGGGGCCTTAAAGTTAAAGGAGATAAGTTACATTCACGCCGAGGGTTATCCCGCTGGTGAGTCGAAGCATGGGCCCATAGCCCTTGTGGAGGAGGGCTACCCTTGCATCTTCATATGCCCTCGCGATGATACCTACAATAAGATGATAGGCAACATAATGGAGATGAAGGCCAGAGGGGCTTTCGCCATCTCGTGCATAGAAGAAGGTGACAAAGACGTCGGAGAAATATCTGATAAGGTGTTCATTCTCCCGGAGATAGAATTTAAACCGTTGGCACCAGCGCTCCACGTGATACCGCTCCAACTCCTCGCCTACTACACAGCACTAGTTCGAGGTTGCGATCCTGACAAACCTAGGAACCTTGCCAAATCAGTTACAGTCACTTAGTCCCTCTTAGGTCTATGGTGTCGAAGACGTCAGGTCCCGTGCTGATTATGGTCACGGGCACTTTCAACTCGCTTTCAACCTTTTCGATGAACTCTTTTGCTTCAGGTGGTAACTCCTCGTACCTCTTAATCCTTGAGGCCGAAGGGAATAGCGCGTCTATTCTTGTCAGAGCTATCTGGGTTGCGCTGTTAGCTATAACGGCCCTTTTCGCTAGCTCAAAGTTGAATGGAGCAACCCTTCTCCTTCTTCCAGTCACGGTTGCCACTTCGATCAGTCCCAATCTCTCTACTTCCTCTTCTGGAAGCTCACCTGGCAAGGGTCCCCCTCCAACTCGGGTGACGTAAGACTTAAAGACTACCACCACTTCGTCGACCATTTTGGGGCCTATGCCTACTTCACTACAGACGGCCGATGCTGTCGTGTCCCTACTAGTGACGTAAGGATACGTCCCATGATATAGGGATAGGTAGTACCCTTGCGTGCCCTCAATCAACACATTTTGGCCTTGATGCAATGCCCTCCAAACTATCGTAAGAACGTCGTCGAGGTGCTCCTTCAACTCCTCCACATCACGAGCGAGCTTGGCCACCCTCTTGACCCTGTCGACTACCGCCGCCCCCACACCTTGTCCGGTCGAGCCTATCTTGGAGATGAGGAACTGGTCCTCCCTCTCCCTCTTTACGTGCTCGTCCTCGATTATGGAGGCTTGGGGATCTATCCTTAACCTGTCTTTAGCGTTCGTAAGCTCTAATTCCTTCATCAAGACGTCTATCCTCACGTTAGCCCCTGCGGCTATGCACAGCGTGGCGCGTGGATTTACGAACCCACAGGGTACTATCCTTAGTTTGTATTCTTTACCGTTGTAGACCACGGTATGACCTGCGTTTACTGAGCCAGTTCTAACTGCCACTCTTACATCGTCTTTCAGTGACAAGTAAGCGCATATCTTCCCCTTTGGGGGGCCTAAGCCTTTCCCTCGTCTCCGAAAAAGCCCCCGACGACTACAGTTAGCAAGCCTCGATCCCCCAATATGGCTTTAAAATTCTCTCGTAGACCTCCTCTATGACTCTCAAGCCCTCCCTTCTAACCCTTTCGATAGAATGCGTCTTGTCTTCCTCAATTAATGGCATGTCCATGAAATATGCTATGATATCATAGACACCTCGCGCAAGCCCTGGGCCATAACCTCCCTCAAGCACGAAGACGGCTTTCTTCGTCACCTCATTGTCTATAAGCCTCCTGACGAGCTCGGCTATCCTGATGTAAGAGTTTAGCGAAAGGCCCATGGACGTCAATGGATCGTCTTTATGGGCATCAAAGCCTGCTGATAGTAACAAGATCTCCGGCTTGAATTCTCTCAGAACTCTCTCCACTATCTTTACTAGAACTTCTTCGTAAACGTCGTCGCCCGTGAAGGGTGGTAGTGGAACGTTAATGTTGTAGCCCTTGCCCCCTCCCTCCCCTATTTCGTTGATAAATCCCGTGCCTGGATAGGCCGTCCTCCCATCTTGGTGGGTGCTTATGTATAAGACTGATTCATCTCGGTAAAATATCTCCTGCGTACCGTTACCGTGATGACAGTCGAAGTCAAATATGGCTATTCTTTTTAGCCCACGTTTTTCGATCAAATACCTCGCCGCTATGGCGACGTTATTAAAGAGGCAAAAACCAAGCGTTGGGGCCCCCAAGGCAGCCCCAGCTCTACCTGCGTGGTGCCCTGGAGGCCTCTCTAACACGAAGCAAACATCGAAGCCCTCATTCAAGACCTTTTCACAACCAAAAATGCTAGAGCCCGCAGCGTAGAGGGCTACCTCGAAGCTCTCCTTCGACACTTGGGTATCAGCATCTAAATACCTCCTGCCGCTCGCGATGACCTCTTCTACGTACCTGACGTAACCTTCGTCGTGAACCCTCACCACGTCATCGATAGAGGCTTTAACGGCCCCCTCAACTTTAACCTTGGTAAGAACGCCCCTCTCGCTAAGTTCTCTCATTATTTCTACAAGCCTTTGAGGGCGCTCTGGATGATAAGGGTCTGTGTTGTGCCTCATAAAAACGTCATCATATATTACGCATAGCGGAGTCCTCATCTTAAACACCGACCTTTTCTACTTGCGCTTTAAACTTTAAATAAGCTTCTCACACCATTAAGAGGACGGTGCTTAGGTAGTTGAGCTCAAGAATCGAGCTAAAGCCCACGCGAATGGAGCTAATAAACTTACGCCGTAGGAAGAGGCTTGCGGAGAGAGGCTTAGCACTACTCAAGGAAAAACGCGACGCCTTGGTCATGGAGTTACTCTCTCTAGCCAAGGAGTATCAAAGCGTGGTGCTTGAGGTGAGAGAGAAGCTCGAGAAGGCGCTAAGCCAGTTGGCGCTAGCGAGAGCCTACATGGGGGCATACAAACTCAACGAAGTAATAACCTCTGTAAGGCCTCAATTAGCCATAGAGGTCAGGACTAGAAACATAATGGGTGTCAAGACCCCCATATTTAAAGTAGTACAATTAGCCGATAGTGGTGCCCCGCCCTACAACTTGCTCAGCACGGTAGCCATTTTAGATGAAGCGGCTAAGGCGTTTAGAGAAGTATTTGCCTCCGTGATAAGACTTGCCGAGATTCAAGCCGTTGCCAAGAGAATTGCCGAAGAGGTCGAGAAAGCCAAGAGAAGGGTCAACGCTCTTGAGAATATAGTGATACCGACAATAGAGAGGAACATAAAGTCCATAGAGCTATACCTAGGCGAGCGAGCTCGCGAAGATGTATTTAGACTGAGGTTGTTGAAGAAGAAACGCGTAAGGAGGTAAGCTTTCACGCGCCCTTCAAATATAGTATCGCTCTCGCGAGGTCGCCCTTCGTAGCCCTCAGAGCTTTCTTTGCTTCTTCGAGACTCACGCCTGCCTGCGATGCGACCAACTGAACGTCCTCCTCTGATATGATTATCTCCTCCTCTACAGCTATGGCCCTTTCTTCGACCTCACCGGTCACTTGAAAGATTGTCTGTCCCCCGACCTTCATGCTGGTAACTTGAGGGTTTTTGACTATTACTTCTTTACCTCGAAATTTTAAGATTACACTTTCAACGCCCTCTACTTGCTCGATGGAGAGCCCTGCCCTCCTAACTGTTTGCAACATCTTCTGCAACTCTCTCGGGCTTATCTTCACTTTCCGCCCCCCTCCTCACTTTTACCGCTACGCCTGAATTAAATACTAGCATCTCATAACTTGACAGTACTGCTCGTCCAACCGCTAATAAGTTGTCCTCTTCGTCGACTACTATGACTTCGTCGCCACATCGAATTTTAGGATCCGCTCTAATGACGTGCTTCGCGAAAACGCTTCTTCCCCGTTTTATGAAGTCTCGAACCTCGTTCTTGACCACCACCCTAAGTTGTGGCGGTTCAAAGTGCGATTTCAATAGCTTTGCACCTTCAAGAGTTAAAGCTAGAAATCCATCGTTCCATCTAATGGTCGCCAAAAGCCTGCCATCGGAGTCATATACATATCGTGGTTTTCCGGTCCTCCTCGAGACTTCCACTCTTATCCCCCTAGAGGTTAGGGCCTCTCCTGCACCTGGCCCAAACTGATAATCGGCCCGTATCTTTACCAGTTCTACTAGGAACTCCTCGCTCAAGCGAGCCACAACACATTTAGGTTAAATTCGTGAAATTAATACCTAGCTCCAATCGTGAGCGAGTGTCTAAGCCATGTCGTGTGAGCTTTGTGGCAGACCCATCACAGGCAAACCCGTCAGGATCTGGATCGAGGGCTCCCAATTGGTAGTATGCAATTACTGCTCTCGTTACGGTTCAGTGGTAAAGCCGAGGGCTACAGTCCGCCCCAAGCAAGCCATAAGGCGTAGAGAGCTTAGCATGGGCTTCGAAAACACGGTACTCGTGAGCAACTACAACACGCTCATCCGTCAAGCTAGAGAAAACATGGGCCTCACGCAGGCCGACTTGGCGAAGCTAATAGGCGAAAAGGAGTCAATAGTGCGAAGGCTAGAGAGCGGTCGTATGGCCCCCACCTTGGAGTTAGCTAAGAAGCTTGAGAAGGTATTGAAGATAAAGCTTTACGAAGTAGTCCGTCAAGAGCAAGAGTTTCCCAAGCCTCAAAGCTTTCAATTAACGTTAGGCGATGTAGCCGAGGTAAAGGAACGCAATAAGTAGGGGCCCTTCAGCTCGGATTTGGATACGGCTTGCTTTCGGCATTTTGTAGCTCTTCGACGATCCTCTTTAAGAGGAAGCCTATGTTGATGGCTTTCTTAGCGCTAATGGGCACGATATTGCAATGAGCGACAACTTTTTTAACGAGTTTGATGGTCTTTTCAAGCCTAGAATCGCCTATCAGGTCTATCTTGTTGACGGCAACTATCAAAGGCTTGTCGTTGCCCGCTACTTTAGATATAATTGAAAGAGCGGTCTTAAGCTTCCTCTCAATACTCGAAGGGGTCTCTGAGGCATCAACAAGTAGCGTTATCGCGTCGGCCAGCTTCAGCTCTATAAGCGTTGCATGGAAGGCGTCGAGCACGAGTTGGGGCATCTCATCTATGAACCCGAGAGAGTCCACTACGATGAAGCTCTTACCGTATGCGTCGACCCTCCTCGCACACGTCTCCAGCGTCGTAAACGGTCCTAGACCAGTCACTTTGCTCTCCTTGGTCAGGAGATTGAAGAGAGTCGTCTTACCAGACTGCGTGTAGCCCGTTAAAGCGACTATGGGCAGACTTACCTCCTTACGCCGAATTATCACTTCCTCTTGTCTTCTCCTCAACCTTTCCAGCTTCTCCTCTATCGCTTTAATCCTCTTCCGGGCAAACGAGATGTAGACCTTATAGGGGTAACCCCCAAGAGATCCGAACCCCATTTTCTCGCTACCAAAGCCCTTTAGCCTTACGAGCTCTCGCGCCCAAGGCAAGGTGTACTTCAATCTCGCGAGCTCGATTTGGAGCTTAGCCTCTGAAGTAGAAGCCCTCTTGTCGAAGACGTCGAGGATTAACAGCACCCTGTCCAGTATGTTCACGTCGAGCCCCAGTTCTTTCTGCAACCTGAAGTACTGTCCGGGCTTCAGCTCATTGGCGAAGAGCACGGTTTTGACTCCATACTTCTTCAACCTCTCTTTGAGCTCTTGGAGCTTTCCAGGTCCTATCAAGTAACTCGCGTGCGGTCCTCTCCTTATCTGAACCACCTTGTCAACAATAAGATATCCACTGTTCTTCGCTAATTCTTCGACCTCGCATAACCTGAAGTCATCGCTTTTTTGAAAGACCCCGACTATTACGGCCTTCTCCAAAACTACCCTTCACCTTAGGACCCTGACCTTCTTGCCCCTGTTGCAGGGCTCGATTTCGATTCTCCCTCCCTCAAACTTAAAATTAAACTCCCTCCCCTCATAGAGCCAGTCCAGAAACACCGCTACGGCAGCCACCTCGCTGTGGGGCTGATTGGTTATAGAGACGTTGTAGTCAGCCACCTCGTAGAAGTATCTAGGGACTTTGGGCCCTCCTACGAGGACTAACAACTTGTCCTTGTCCCTAATTTCTCCTATGACTTGAGGTAACGGAATACCGTACATTGTCAAGTGGACCACACAATAACCCTCTCTCTTGGCTTCTCTTATCGCATTTAAAAGATCAACGCCCGTTTTTACGATGAAGTTCCCGCCGAAGGTTTCGTTTACTCGATTCACCCTCCTCTCCAAATCCTCATCCTTAGTATCAAACCACGCTTCGTGGGCTCCGAAAGCTCGAGCTACAAGCGCTAAGTGAGTGCTCACTCTCTTGTCTCGTGAGGGCCTATGACCGTATCTCAACACCACAACCTTAGTTTTGCACACCAGATAATAGCGGAATCAGCGTTTTTAAACTTGCTAGGGGCTTTATAACTCAGGTGCAAGAACGTAATGGCCTCTCGAGCGCCGACGCGCTACGACAGAGAGTCTACGGATGTACTGCTAAGGCTTATCAGATTGCTCTGCGGCGAAGACGCGGTTAAAGTAGTCAAAGTGTTACTAAATGAAAGCGAAATGAGCGACGAGCTCATAGCCGAAAGAACCGGTATGAGGCTCAACCAAGTCAGGCGCATACTCTACGACCTTCTCGACAAACATGTAGTAAGTTACCGGAGAGAGGTTGACGAGGAGAGGGGTTACTTTCTCTATTCTTGGTCTCTAAACAAAGAAGGTTTGAGGGAAATCGTGAAGGAGAGGAAGAAGCTCGTTTTAAACAGGTTGCGCGAGAGGCTTCAATTTGAAGAGCAAAAAGTCTTTTTTATATGCCCAAGCGGTTGCGGCGACAGGATACCATTCGAAAGGGCTATGGATCAGCAATTTAAATGCCTTCGCTGTGGCGCGATATTACAAAGCTTCGACAATCAGAAGATGATCGAAAAGCTGAGAGCAACGATCGAGACCTTAGAGAAAGATCCGTAGGCATCGTCCAGACATATGTCTCTGTCGCAATAAACGTGAAATAGTCGCGCAAGATTTATCTCGCTTAAGAGGTTAAACGCACTTTGTGTGAGCGTTTATGAAGTACATATTCATCACAGGAGGTGTCTTATCGAGCGTAGGCAAGGGGGCCGTGACGGCATCTATAGGTAAGATGCTCCAGGTCAGAGGCTTTTCTGTGACGGCTATAAAAATAGACCCATAGGCCTTTGAGGCCGGGTAGACATAAACGTTGACGCCGGGACTATGAACCCATAGGCTCTAAGCGCGAAGCTTAGAGCCGGGTATACATGCACGGCGAGGTCTTTGTGACGGAAGATGGAGGCGAAGTAGATCTAGATCTAGGCCACTACGAGCGCTTCCTCGACATAGATCTCTCAAAGGATAACAACATCACGACGGGTCAGGTCTACATGGCCGTCATAGAGGCCGAGAGAAAGGGTAAGTATCTCGGCAAGTGCGTGCAGATAATACCGCACATAACCGACGAAGTGAAGAGGAGGATACGGTCTGTCGCTCAGAGGAGTGGCGTGGACGTAACGCTTGTCGAGTGCGGAGGCACCACCGGAGACATAGAGGGCCTTCCCTTCCTCGAGGCCATCAGGCAAATGAGGCTCGAAGAGGGCCCTTCGAATACCCTCTTCGTCCACGTAGCTCTCGTGCCAATACTCGAGGTGACCGGAGAGTTCAAGACGAAGCCCCTTCAACATAGCGTGCAAGAGCTGAGGCGCATCGGCATACAACCTGATGTAGTGGTAGCACGATGTAGGTATCCATTAGACGAGGAATCCAAGAGAAAAATAGCACTATATAGTAACGTCCCTGAAGAAGCTGTCTTTACGTCCTACGACGTGGAATGTATATACGAATTACCAATAATACTAGACGAGCAGGGAATGGGCGACTACATACGCAAGCGATTGATGCTGGAAGGCGCTGAGGCTGATTGGTCCTCTTGGAGGGAAGTCGTGAGAAGATACAAATCTCATAAATACGAAGTCAGCGTCTGTATGTGCGGTAAGTACACGAAGTTGAAGGATTCTTACATAAGCATAATAGAGGCTCTAAAGCATGCGGGGGCAGCACTCGAAACAAAGGTCAACATGGCTTGGCTCGAGTCTACGTTACTGGACCAAAGCGAAGACATACCAGGGGAATTCCAAGAGATTTTGAGTTCATGTGATGGCATAGTGGTCTTGCCAGGCTTTGGGGCGCGTGGAGCCGAGGGGAAAATAAAGGTCATCAAGTACGCGAGAGAGAACAAGATCCCCTTCTTAGGCATATGCTTCGGGATGCAACTAGCCATAGTGGAGTTCGCGAGAAACGTCGTGGGCCTTAAGGACGCAAACACGACAGAGCTCGATCCCTCTACAAGCCACCCTGTTGTAGACCTACTACCGGAACAGCACCAAATCAAGGACGTGGGCGGGACGATGAGGTTGGGAGCCCAAGCCACGGTCCTCGAACCTGGAACCAAGGTGTATGAGCTTTACGGCAGGCCGATAATATTTGAAAGGCACCGACACAGGTACGAGATAAATCCTGCCTACTGGTCACTCCTCCAGAGCTACGGCATGGTCTTCTCGGGATATAGCGTTGACAAGCGGAGGGTCGAATTTATCGAGCTTAAAGATCATCCGTTTTTCGTAGCGACACAAGCACACCCAGAGTTCAAGTCGAGGCCTAACAAGCCTTCGCCTTTGTTCTACGGCTTTGTCAAAGCCTGCTTGGAGCGCAGGCTCAGGAAGTCGACAACTTTCAATAGCTCATCTAAGAGCCTCTGAGACCCTCGTAAGCCCCTCGTATCGTCGTTATGAACCTCCTAGTGGCCTCCTCAGGATTGGACGACCTGGTTATCGCTGAACCCACGATTATTATCTTGCAACCACATTTGACCAGGTCGTTTATGTGCTCAAGCCTCACGCCGCCCGCTACAGCCACGGGGACCTTGACGCTCCTCACTATCTCCTCGAGCATCATCATCTTCTTGGTCACGTCTCTCTCCCTCATTTGTACGCTTATGCCCATGTGAACGCACACTATGTCACATCCGAGCCTCTCCACCTCTTTAGCCCTTGTAAGAGGATCTGGCACGTTTATCAAGTCGCACATTATCTTGACGTTGTACTTCCTAGCAGCACCTACGGCGTCCTTGATCGTGTAGTCGTCGGTCGCCCCCAGCACCGTCACTACGTCGGCTCCTGCCTCTGCTGCTAGCTCGACCTCGAGCCAGCCAGTATCGAAGGTCTTTAGATCGGCGACTATGGTGGCGTAGGGGAACCTCCTTCTAAACTCCTTCACGGCCTCTAAGCCAGCGGACTTTATGAGGGGCGTTCCCACCTCGAGGATCTCGGCCCCACCTCTGTAACAAGCCTCGGCTATGCTCAGGCCGTCTTTCAAGTACCTCTCGTCTATTGCCACTTGAAGCTTAGGCCCCGTGTACAGGGGCTCTAAGTCCAGTTGGTACAGCTTCTTGTCCATTGGTACTCCGTCGTAATTCCAGCCCCTAACCATGTAGTAGGCGTCGAGGAGCTTCGCCAAGTCGACTAGCTCTCCCTTAGCGGGCCCCTCTCTCAACGGCTCTCTCAAGAATCTAAGGGGCAACGTGTCGTGAGACCTGTTGAACCCCTCTCTGATGTTAAATAACCTCTCTAAGTTGTAGATCCTCTCCCCTATTTTGCAGAACTCCTCTTCATCGACGTAGAAGCCCGTCGCAGTCGTTAATAACCTTGCGTAGTGCGTCGGCTCATAAGCTAGCGTCGAGAAGAGTGCTAACATGGTGTACTTGCACATCACGAGCGAGTCTATTACCGCCGAGACGTCTTGGAGCCTCTTGACCAGCTCAGCCTTGCCCTCGTACGATAGTGGGTCTACGTACCTAGGCACGCCGAGAATCTCGCTCATCACTACGTAAGCTCTTAAATGACAGCCACCTCTGTTGGAGGTGGCGTAGGCCAATGCCATGCCCTTGGCACTTCGAGGATCGTATGCTGGTAGCTCGAGTCCCTTCACGTGAGCGGCTATGTCCTCTGCGCCAACGATCTTCGCTGCTCTGCTGACTCCTTCGCTCGTCAACTTGCCAAGCCCCCTCTTGTAGGCGGTGTCCACGATCACCTTCAACAAGGCGTTTGGGTCGCCAAACTTGAGCTTGAAGTCGACTTCGCCGAGCCCCTTCAAGAGGCCCTTTTCACAGCACTCCATGAGGAAACTTATCGTGTTCCCCATAGAGATGGTGTCTATGCCCAGCTTGTTGCACAAATCATTTGCTCGTGCTATGATATTTATATCTGATATGCCGCAGTTCGGTCCCAAGGCCCACACGCTCTCGTACTCAGGCCCGGACGACACGACCTCCTCTCCACCAAACTTGTACTTTATCAAACGAGCACAGGCTATCGGACAGCCGTAACACGCCACCCTCTTTACAAGCATGGTCTCGGTGATTCTCTCTCCACACACATCCTCAGCCCTATCGAAGAAACCTCTCGTGAAGTTGTACGAAGGCAATACGCCCGCCTTGTTCATTAAGTGCACCAAGAAGGCTGTGCCATAGCGCCCCAAGCTATCTCCGGTTATGGGGTTCCCCCTTAAGACCTCCAGCGTCCTCTTGACCTCTTCGTTGAACGCTCTTGGGTTTGCTACCTTGACCTCGCCAGAGCCCTTGACGGCCACGGCCTTTAGGTTCTTGGAGCCCATTACGGCTCCCAGTCCGCCTCTGCCTGCCGCCCTGTGCTTGTCGCTTATGATGCAGGCTATCCTGACTTGGTTTTCGCCTGCTGGGCCTATGCAACAAACTTTAACGTCGTCGAGCCCCGCATCCCTTTTGATTCCGTCCACGGTAGCGTCTGTCTCAAGGCCCCATATCTTGCTAGCATCTCGTATCTCGGCTTTACCGTTGTTTATGAGCAGGTATACCGGGTGAGGACTCCTTCCCCTAACTATTATGCCGTCGAAGCCAGCTCTCTTCAGCTCTGGCCCCCAAGACCCTCCGCAGTGAGAGTCGAAGATGGTGTTTGTGAGAGGGGACTTGGAAGACACAACAAACCTACCCGACGCTGGAGCCCTAGTCCCAGTTAAAGGCCCCGTCATGAATATCAGCACGTTCTCTTCACTTAGTGGATCGATGCCCGGCCTCAGTAAGTCGAAGAGAAGCTTTGCTGCGTACCCCCTGCCGCCTATAAATTTCATAGCTACGTCCCAATCGAGGTCTACGACTGCCACATCGCCCTTCGTCAGATCCACGTCGAGCACTTTTTCGACATAGCCGCCCAACCTTAGTCCCCAAGCTTTTTCTCCCTCTATTTTTTTAAAGGTATAGCTGAGAGGGTTTCCGTGAAAGTCAAGGTCGAGGTCTACGGCTTCTTGAGAAGCCTTACTGGCTGGAGTAGCATTGAAATGGAACTCGCTGAAGACTCGACCGTAGGACTATTGCTCGAGCTGCTCGCCGACGAGAGACCTGAGCTCAAGGAGTTAATTTTTGAAGGAGATAGCTTGAAGAGCTACTTGAAAGTCTTAGTGGATGGAAGGGATTGCAGGCTCCTTGGAGGGCTGAGGACAAAGCTTAAAGACGGCTCGACGATCTCCATATTCCCTCCGGCCGGTGGGGGTTAAGCCCAAGCTCAGCCGTAGGCTCTCTCCTTCTTCCTCAGGCTCAGGCACTGGGGATCGGGCCTCTCGCTGTGTCTCTTCGCGTCGCTCAGACCTACGAAGACGGCCCCGCAGTACTTGCACTTGAAGACTCTCCCGATATTGTCCATGCGCGTCAGCTCGATGTCTTTGGGGAGGTCCTCACCGCTCAAGTATTAAGACCCTCCTCAACTCCATCTCCTCACACTCATAAAACCCTTCCTTCTCGAGACCGTACCTCCTAAGCGGCTTCGCCAAATGCCTCATCGATCTGGGCGGGGGTGTGTACACGCCCTCGACCTCGCTCCTAGAGCGCCTCAACAACAGCTTGCAGGCGTCAATGCTCTTAAACCCACACCTCTTGCACTTATAGCCTCCACTTCTTCCCATACTCTTAAGCCTCTTCCCACACCTCGGGCATGAGGGGTTCTCCTCTACAACCTCCTCCCTCGCCCTCAAGACCACAAGCCTCTCAACGTTCAAGGATAGAACCTCTAAGCCTGGAAACCTCCTCGCCCCCCCGCAAACCTCGATCTGGTCACCAACTTCAAGCTTTTCGGCAACCCTCCTAACGATGCCTGAGGGTTCATAGGCGGCGCAATAGAGCTCCTCTCTACCATCTGATATCTTAAAGATCACGTGCCCTCCTTTTATGACCTTGGGCTTAGACGCTACTCCCCCCTTGATGGATATCGAGGAGTAGGGCTCTACCTCCTCCACCCTCTCAACCCTCATGTAGTGGCAGTCAGTTCCCTGGTTGCTTCTAAACAACAAGTAGCCAATGGGTCTCGTGTAGACCCTTAGGATCCTTAAAGCTTTCATCAACACCTGCGGGTCCTCTCCTCTAACCCCGTAGAGGACTGGATCAGGGCCTCGAGGGGTCAAGAGCACTCTCCCTGTTTCGGGGTCTATGTTATTGAAGGTGTAGGGCCATGTCTCGAACTCCAAGACCCATACACTATTATCGTCTATGAGCCTAGCAGCGCCCTCTTCCCTGTAGGCCAATATTTCGTGCGTATAATCCCCCCTCGTCAGGGAACCTATGGCCGCTAGCGCGCCTATGAGCCCCAAGCCGCTCCTCATCCTAATGACCTTGACGTCGTGTTTTTGCGCCAATTCGTGTGCTTCGCGCAATGCTACCACGCGAGACAGGGCCTTCTCGTAAAAACTCGAGAAATCGCTGTGCAACTCTCCGTAAAGTAGGGCCACGACGGGATCGCAGTCGTAAAACCCATCAGTATAGCTCTTGAGCTTTAGCTCGAGAAGTCTTTCGAAGGCCTCTACCTCGTTGCTCCGAACCTTCAGCCTCAGGCAAACAGCGCCGTTGCCGCGCGTCCTCCAGGGGATGTTAGGGTTCAGCCTCACCAACAAAGGGTAGTCTAATAGCTTGACGTCGAGCCGATCGGCTACGTCTCTCAAGACCTCGAATATGAAGTGGGTCGTGCACCCGCCTCTCCAAGAATCGACGCTGTCCACTCCCACGTGGAGGACGTCGTGCGACAACTCGCAACCTCCAACCTCTAAGGGGAACATGCTTTTTTAAACTTAAATAGTTGCGAACCTCTTTCTACGTGGGTGCCGGGAGAGGTCGGGCAGCCCTCGGGTGCCGTCGTGCACCTGAGGAAAGTCCCCCTCCGTCGGGGAGCGCGGCGCCGTGAGGCGCCAGCC
>CAZLVJ010000003.1:0-42704 GCA_964562935.1 uncultured Nitrososphaerota archaeon | reverse complement strand
CAGCCAGGAGGACCGTAGAGGAGCACTCCCTTCGGGGGCTCGATGCCCAATCTCTCAAAGAGCTCTGGATGTTTCAGAGGTAACTCGACCATCTCCCTGATCTTCTGGATAGCCTCTTTGAGGCCTCCAATGTCCTCATAGGTTACCCTGGGTATCTCTCGAGGGGTCTTCTCGACCTTCTCGCTCAGCACCATTTGGGTCTCGGGCCCCACTATCACTGCATCGACAGGTGGGTGAATCGACGTTACTATGAAGTCTATAGTCCTCCCCATGATGCCCACAGGCACGTAGTCTCCCTTGGTAACCGCCCTTCCCTCAAGCAGTTGCCTTATGTAGTCCTCGGCACCTACTAGCCTGAGGGGCTCCGTGGGGGCCAGCACGACTTTCTCGGCATTCTTGACGGTCGCGAGCTTTATCGTGACCTTATCGTCTATGCCGACGCCAGCGTTTCGTCTTATGTAGCCGTCCACCCTTATGATCCCTTTGCCGTAGTCCTCGGGATAACCTGGCCAGCATATCGCCACGGTCTTCCTCTTGCCTATTATCTCTATGACGTCGCCTGTGCTTATGCCGAG
This sequence comes from uncultured Nitrososphaerota archaeon, assembly GCA_964562935.1. Classification (GTDB taxonomy): domain Archaea; phylum Thermoproteota; class Methanomethylicia; order Nezhaarchaeales; family WYZ-LMO8; genus WYZ-LMO8. The sequence continues at coordinate 42,129 of CAZLVJ010000003.1, read as the reverse complement.
CTGAGACATAACCGCAGGGTCTATCCTAGCTATGCCCCTGCCCACATCTCTAGCCCTAGCCTCCGCAACCCTCAAAGTAATAGAGGCAGAAGCCTTATTCGTCATGAATCATAACCTCGCAGGGGTAAAGAAGTAAAAGAAGGGGCTACTCTACTTTGACCTCGTAGCCCTTCCCCTCTTCAACCCTCTCTTTGAGCTTTAGCGTAACCTCTAAAACGCCGTTTCTGTAACTGGCCTTGGCAGTCGTCGGGTCGACCTTTGCTGGCAACTTTACGTCAGCGTAGTACTTCCTGTCCCCCTGCTCAGCCCTTATGGTCACCACGTCCTCAGTGGCGTTCACCTTGATGGACTCCTTGTCCACGCCTGGCAACTCTGCCACCACCTTGAGTACTCCGGCCTTCGAATCTACGTGGGTCTCTACGTAGGGCCTCCTGACGTCGCTTCTCTCAATGCCCCAGCGAGACGGCCTGACGTTGCCGAACTCCTGTATTATTGGTCTGCCATCTGGCCCTATGGTTATGCTGAAGCCGTAGAAGTAGGGCCCTTCGACGGCGACCTCGGCGGCCTCTCTGGGCGTTCTGACGAAGGTCCTGAACATCCTGTCTATCATTTCGTCTATCTCCTCAAAGGCTCTCTCGATCTCGTCAAAGATCCTCGAAAACCTTCTAGGCCTCCACATTTTTCTCACCTTGAGTTAGTAACCTAAGGTTAGAAATATTTAAATCTTTCTCGCCTATTCTTTAATAGTGTCCAACTGCAACTACTGAGGTGGGACGTCATGGCTCGGCGCATGGATTTGCTAGAGGTACTTGGGAACGAGACGCGTAGGAAGATCTTGGAGCTCTTAGCCAAGGAGCCGAAGTACTTGCTCCAGTTGTCGAGAGAGCTCAACGTTAGCCAGCAAGCTATACTAAAACACATCAACGTCTTGATGCGAGCAGGGCTGATAAGGGCCTACGAAGTTAAAGTGGGTTCCCTGGGCCCCTCAAGGAAGTACTACGAGCTCGTTAGGCCCATATCCCTATCGATCAACCTGTTCAGGGGCTACAGCGAAATAGAATTTCACGATTTCGCTGACGAGGTCCCCGACAACCTAAGAGAGGTCTTGGAGCTTGTTGAGAGGGAAGTGCTAAGCGAGAGGCTTTATGAGGCTCTATCTGAGGTAAAGAGCGTAATCCAAATGATAGACAAAGAGCTTCAAGAGGTCAGAGCAAAGGAGAGGGCCCTCCTCAATGCCAAGTGCAAACTATTGAGCTTAGTGCAAGAGGCCCTAAAGCGCTTAAGGATTCCCCTCTCTGAGCGCAGGAGGATCCTTGAGTCTTTACTGGACTAGCCTGGCTAAATCATTCTCATTAATAGCTCACTTATCTGCGGGCCCCTGTAGCCAAGCTCTCCTCCTTGTTCAATTGGTTTCTTTATGGTCCCTTTAAATCCTCCAGAGGGCGGGTGTAGCCTGAAGACGGGCTTTAAGCCGGGTATACTACGCAAGCTCATCTTGCCCTCGAGTATCGCCTTGGCCAAGTCCCTGAAGCTTTCAAAGCCCAGCCTCTTAACGTGGTCCAGCGTCAGGCGCTCGTCGCCTCTCAGTCGGCCTCTCTTCTCCAGCAGAGCGGCCAAAGCTTCTTCGTTTATCTCTCCATACGTTACGTAACCTGAGGCCTTCTTCAACATCCCTTCAATGGAGGGGGTTGCCTCGACTATCGTGCAGTGGTTTCTCCTCGTGAGCCTCAGCGAGCGCAACGTTAGCTTTATGTCGGGCGGTACTCCAACGCGGCCCCTGAGCCTTATCACCGCGTAGAGCTTCTTCGTCATGCTCTCGCCCAGTCCTTCACCGACTTGAAGGCCAGCGTATTCCTAAGTGCTTCGAGGGCCGCCTTCGCCATGTTCTCTTTGGTCCTAGTCTCGCCCTTGGTGAGGGTCCAGACGTCCTTGACCCCGGCGAGCCTGAGCACTATCTTGGCCGTGTCGCCAGCCACTAAGCCCGTTCCTCGAGGCGCTGGTATTAGGGTCATCTCCACGCTCCCCGCCTTGCCCCAAGTCCTTATCGGCACGCTGTGCGGCCTGCCGCACCTGCACTCCCAGCTCCCACAACCGAGCCTGACAGGGATTATGTTGAGCTTGGCCTCCACTATCGCCTTGTCTATGGCCTCCCTCATCTGCTTGGCCTTGGCGAAGCCCAACCCGACGTAGCCCGCTTCGTTGCCTACAGCCACCACTACTTTGAACCTCGAGATCTCGCCAGCTTACGGTCGCCTAGCGCTTCGCTAGGCGATGTCCGTCTGCTTCTGAACTATCTTCACGTCGATTACTTCGTGCTTTAAGTCGGGTAGTAGCGCATCGACTATTTCCGGCTCCTTTATCGTCAAGTTGTTGGCGAAGATCTCGTCTATGCTTGTTATCTTGCCCTCCTTCACCAATCTCCCTACATACGTCGCCGGTACCCAAGCGTCAAGCGAGGACATTTCCATCATCCTCTAATTCATATTTATGCTAGATAGTGAAACCTACACGTTGAGGGGATTATTTTAAGCTTTCCTTTAAAACTATGGAATGCTTCTCGCTATTCCGCTACTTGTAGTCGTACTGCTTGTTCTATCCTCTTCTTCACTTCTTCGAAGGCATCCACTATCTTTTCCGGGTCGAAGCCAGTTTTCAGGTAAGCGGAGAACTGCCTCTCGAAGGCCTCTGGATCTGTTTCCTTGAGCATTCTCGCATAGTCGACTATGTGGAGGCCCTTGACTCGCTCCTCTGAGGGAAGCACTTCAGGGCTGTGAGGAATCCTGAGCCCAGCGTCAAGCGCTCCCTTAAGGGCAGCGAAGACCCTAGAGCCCCTCACTGCTCTGTGCAAGCCTATGTATAAAATTGCCTCCTTCACACCAGCTTTCAGGGCCCTAAGCCCAGCAAGGTAGCCGGCCAAATATGCCGCGGAGGTGCTTTTGCCCGAAGCCGGCCAGCCAAATTTCGTCCTCAGCTCTCTACCCGTAGCCTGGGCTAAAACTCTGTCACCCTTAATCTCAGGCTTTACCACTTGAACGATAACTTGGGTATTGGTCTTTCTAACCACCAGCAACGGCTTGCCAGAGAGGAGCGTCTTCATTCTCATCCTGTAGTCCGTTAGACCCTTCCTCCTCCTCTTAAAGGGCACCCGCCTTATGACCTTTCTCTTAACCAAGTCAGACCCTCCTTAAGAGGCCTTGTTGCTTTACGTACTCTTTCAGATGGGTCCTGCTTTGGAACGCTCCTCCCTTGACCAGCCTATACAACATCCTATACGTCTTCTTATCGATCAACCTCCTGTCCCTCAACATCTTGAGGTACTTTCGAAGCGCCCTCACCCTTGCGATCCACAACCTCCTCTCCAAGTCAGCTATAGAGCCCTTGCGAGAGCCCTCGCCCCTCCTCAAGCCCTTGCGCTTCTTAAGATGTCTAAGCCTAGCCCTCGCCCTACTAGTCCCTTTGATTGGCTTAGCTGATATTACGCCTTTCTCAATCAGTTTCCTGACGTCCTCCTTCGTTATCGCAGAAGCGGCTTCGTCGATCCTAGAGGGATCTATGTAGACCCTGCTCTCCCCTACCCCTAGGACCTCGGCCGCTAGCCTCTTAACAATGCCCAAGTTCATGCCTCAACACCAACAGCGTTGAGGATCCTAAGGCCCATGCTCTTAGCCTTCTCAATTATTTGAAGCCTCTTCTTTCTCCCGACGGTGCGAGCTATTCTAACGCAATGCTTCCTAGGATCTAAGCCCTCCAAGTCTTGAGGCCTACGAACAAGAACTTCGATCAAGCCGGAGGGATGTAATCCCCTAACGGCCTTGGGATTGCGATAACCTATCCTGACGAGAGGGGGATACCCCTTTCTAGACCACTTTATCTTGTTATCTATCCCCCTGGGCCTCCTCCAGCTCTCTTCATCGACCCTCTTGAGCTTTAAGGTGTTTAGCCTCCTAAACTTCACTCTCATTCTGTTCATCTTCAACCTAAGCCTTAAGAGCCTTTTCGTCGCGCTATCCAAAGCGATAGCCCCCGAGCATACCACTTCAACACATGGTCGACTTAAAAACTTTCACTATAATAGAATCAGCTACACTACGCTCTTGCCTTTGCGCTCATATATGTATATTCCGTCCATGAAGATTCGGGAGTCGTAGCCCTTTATCTTAGTCGCCTGCTCGATGTTAGCAGCAGTCTGAGCGACCTGCTCTACGTCTATGCCCTCTACTATCACGTCGTCCCCCTTAACCTGGACCTTCACGTTGCCAACTATCTTGGCCACTCTCTTGGACTTCTCACCCATGAAGTTCTCTATTACGACCTTGTCCCCCTCTACCTTAACGTTCATGGGGAAGTGGGAGTAGACTATTTTGAGCTTGTATACGAAGCCCTCCGTGACGCCCTTGATCATGTTCCTGACGTGAGATGCTATGGTTCCACAAACGCTCTTCCCTCTCCTGCCCTTTATGTAGGATTCGACCAATATGTTAGAGTCATCCCTCTTAATGTAGACCTTGGCGTGGGAAAAGTCCTTCGTTAACGTCCCTTTAGGGCCTTTAACCATTATCTTGGCTGGCTCTTCGACCTTCACATCCACGCCTGGCGGTATGCTTATCCTTTCAACGACGTAAGGCTCGTAGAGTACCTTCATCTCCAACACCTCGTACTGTCAATAGACATAAGCTAGTAGGATCCCTCCCATGCCGAGCTCTTTAGCCTCTCTATGGGTCATAATCCCCTTAGGAGTTGAGATTATGAGTAACCCCACGTCGGGGGATGGCAGATACCTCTTTTCCCACTTCTCGAACTCATCCTTCTTAACGGGAAATCTGGGCTTTATGACGCCACAGTCATTTATCCTGCCCAATAGTTGAACCCTTATCTTTCCGAACCTGCCGTCGTCTATGTACTCGAAGTTGCCTATGTAGCCGTGCTTGAGTAAGATCCTCAACACATTGGCTATCAACTTTGAGGCTGGCATTATGAGCGCCTCTCCCTTAGCTCTCATCTCGCAGTTCTTTATCGTCGTCAAGGCGTTGGCGAGCGTGTCGTTCATTACCACGTACCCCACCTCTACATGTACTTCTTGAAACCCAGCTTGGGCGCCACCTCTCTAAAGCATCGCCTGCAGATCATGAGCCCGTACTTGCGAATAAGAGCCTCGTGGGTACCGCAAATCCTGCATCGTCTGCTCCCCTTGCCAAATTTCCTTTCTTTAGGCGGCCTGTACTTGCCCAATCGACCCACCCGCGGCTTTACACTATCTTGACTCCGAGGAACTCCTCGACGAACTTCATGCTCTCCTCCCTCGTAACTCTATGGCTCTTACCAACCCTCGACCTCTTCCTCCTCCTCGCCACGCGATAACCGGGCCTCTCAATAGTCACGCAGACGTCGAATCCAAATATCCCTAGCATGGGGTCATACTTAACCCCCGGCAGTGATATGTGTTCCTTTATCCCGAACGAAAAATTGCCGAGTTCGTCGAATGAGGTCTCCTTGATCTTGAAGTCCACCGCCGCGAGGACCCTCTTCAGAAACTCCACGGCTTTGTCCTTCGTCAATGTGACGACGCAGGCTATGTTCTCCCCCCTCTTTATCCCGAACTCCTTGATCGTCTTCTTGGCCTTTCTGAAGCTGGGCTTCTGACCAGTGAGTTGTTCAAGAACTTGAGCCGCCTTGGCCAACCTCTCGCCCGAGGTCCCCACGGCCATGTTTACGACCACTTTGGCTATCCTGAGCCTCCTCATAGGGTTTTGCGCTACCTCACTCATAATTTCCTCACCTTAGCGTTATTGCTGGAGCGTCCCTCCCTATCACGAACACGGTCAAGTACCCCACGTCGAACCTCTCGCTTCCTTGCTCGAGAGTCACGGTCTTATGCCTTCTCATGGGCCCTCCTCTAACTTCGACTATCTTGCCTACCTTACCGACCTTCTTCCCGCCTATGACCAATGCCAAGTTCCCTGGCTCAAAGGGGTAGTGCTCTATGATCTTGCGATCGGGAAGCGATATCTTAACGACGTCGAAGGTCTTGTAGACGTCCTCGACGGGGCTTCGAGGGTTCGACACCCTGATCAAAACGTTGCTCCCATCATGGAGGTTTAGCTGTATGTGGCCTCCTCTAACCGTGGTCTTATTCTCTATCCTGCAAAGCTTGAAGTACTTTTCGTGCTCAGGAATGGGGACAAAGTCTAACACCCTACCGGGTTTGGGAAGTAATCTGAAGGTTAAGTTCTCCTTCTCTATCTCTATCACGTCCATAAGGCCCACGGGAAATCTGTAGTCCTTCCTTACGATGCCGTCGACCTTGACCGCTCCAGACTTAAGGATGTACTTGACCTCTCTTGCCGTTTCGGCCAGCTTGAGTACGTCCCTCAACACTATGAGGAGGGGCATTGACTTCTCAAGAGAGTGAGGGCCAGGTGATGGCCTTGGTGCCCACACATGCTCCTTCACCGAGATGGGCCACCAAGCTGGCATGGCGTAGCGCTTCAAGCCCTTTGATGCGGACTTCTTCGTCATGCGAGCTCACCCGAGTCACGTAGCTACCTTAGCCGTCATCTTCCTCTCGACGATCTTCTTCCTCCACTCGTCGTCGAGGTTTAACTTTATTATCTGGACCTTTGAGGGGTGAATCGGGATTGGTACCTCTGAGCCGTCGGCTTTCTTCCTAACCAATCCTTCGATGTAAATTCTGTACTTCTCGTGGTCCAGCCTTATGACCTTTCCCGTATGGCCTTTGTGGTCACCCCTCATGACTGTGACGACGTCGCCAGTCCTTATGGGCAACGACCTGAAGGGGTACTGTTTCCTGAGCTCCTCAGACAAATGGGCCGACATAAGCTTATGCCTGACGTGATTGGGCGCTTGGTACAAGAAGCGCCTCTGTTTCCTTGGCTGTTTCGTCTTTAGGTGCACTCAGACCACCTCACACTATTAGGGTCGCTAAGGCCGCTAGCCTCGGCCACCTCTCAGCCGCTTCGCGAGCGATGGGCCCCCTGATCTCCGTCCCCTTCGGAGTGCCATCTTCAGTCACTATGACCACTGCGTTGTCTTCGAATTGGACCCACTGGCCGCTGGGCCTCCTAAAAGGCTTCTTCTGCCTCACCACGATGGCCCTCATTATCTGCTTCCTGAGCTCGGGGGTCCCCTTCCTTACCGATACTATTATCATGTCCCCTACGCTAGCCCCTGGAAGCCTCCTATGTCTAGTCTTGCCCCCCACGACGCCTATCATAGCCGCTTCTTGAGCTCCGCTATTGTCTGCGCACTTTATTCTAGAGCCTGGAAAGACCGCTAGACTAATCTTTGGCCTATACGTTATCCCAGCGGCTACTTTTGGCCCCCGCTTGGCCATCGAGGTCCCCAGTTAATGTTGTGGACTCAAAAAGCCTTGCGGGGTATAAAAACTTACTCTTTTGACCCCTATTGCCCTAAAGGTTCAGGAGATGGGCTTACCCAAGACCACGAAGCTGACGGTCTTGGCTAGAGGCCTGCACTCCCCTATTACGACCTTGTCGCCGACCTTAACGTCGAGGCACGGAGGCAGGTGCGCGTGAATTTTGCGCCTCCTCCTCTCGTATCTCTCGTACTTCTTTACGTAGATGATGTATTCATGAAGTATCGTGGCCGTAGCCTTCATCTTCATGCTGACCACCATACCCTCTAGGATCTTGCCCCTAACGGAGAGGGAGCCGTGATAAGGACAGCAAGGGTCCTCGCACGTCCTTTCGGGAGGTTTAATCCCCGGTATGCCTACGTTCCTCGTCTTCACTGCCTTGCTCATGATATTTGATCACCGCTGAGCTAGAGAGGGTTTTGAGGGCCGTTTAAAAACTTTTGCTCAAAGGCTTTAGAGGCCTTACCAGCGCTTCTTAGTCACTCTCTTCACCCTATCCTCCGGCCTCCCGACAAGGTAAGGACCGTCGACTTCAACTATGATACCTGAAGGAAGTTTAAATCTAAAAGTACAACAATCCTTAGGAAGGGTCTTTATCTCGCCCTTATCGTTCATCACCTTAACGGTCTTCATGGTCTCGTAAACCACTAGCCCCTCCATCCCTACGTAGCCTGGGTGCTTGCTCTTGACGACCTTGGCTCTTAAGCCTATTAGCTCGTGGTTTAGTATGTTGTGAGGAGTTATGGGCATGGACTCGACCTCTTATCGATGGCCCTCAAGGACCGAGCCTTCAAAACCCCTACGGCCTCCTGGTTTAAGAGTCTGAGTCCCAAGCTCACTTCGCCAACTTCTTTTTTACTGCCTCAACTATCTTGGGCAGTATCTCTCCGGTCTTCCCCTGCAAGAAGTAGTCCGAGGTCCCATCGAAGGTGGCCGAAGTGGGCTCGAGGTTGACCTCGATCACCGTCGCTGGAGGTACCTTCCTCTTCGCGAGTCGGGGGAGCTCGGCGGCCGGGTAGACCACGAGAGACGTGCCGCAGACGAGCATCACGTCGCACTTCCTGACCTCCTCTAGGCTCCTAGCTATGACGTCCCGGGGGATGGGCTCGGTGAAGTACACGACGTCCGGCTTCAACACGCCTCCGCACCTCCTACAGAGGGGCGGTAGTTGCCCCCTCTCCTTCATCGACACTAGGTCGAAGTCGCTCTTGGGATACCTCGCGCCACAGTCAACACACCTTATCTTAAAGGCGTTGCCGTGGAACTCTATTACGTTCTCACTACCAGCTTTCTCGTGCAGCCCGTCCACGTTTTGAGTGATTATGCACTTCAATATACCCATTTCCTCAAGCTCGGCTAGAGCGTAGTGTGAGGGATTGGGCTGGGCCTTTTCGAGGGGCCCCAAGATCGAGGGGCGCGACAAGTAGTCCTCCCAAAAGGCCTTCGGATCCCTCAAGAAGAGAGCGTAAGCCTCGTAGGCCCTTCTCTCGGCCTCCGGGTCTTTGGTCCATATGCCCGAGGGCCCTCTGAAATCGGGTATCCCGGACTCTGTCGAGACCCCTGCCCCCGTAAGCGCTATCGCGTACCTCGACTTAACTAAGACCTCGGCCACTTCGTCGATGAGGGCCTCCACGTCAATCCCCAAAGGAGTTTGGTCGAAGAGGACTTTAAAGCTTATTGATGCGACAGGACTGTCTCGAGGTAACTAAGGGCCTCTCGACGATTCAAAGCTTAGCATTAGGCCCAGCACGTGTTAGTGATCACCATTTAAGCCTCGACGTTTGATAAGGAGGCGTCAGGCCTCAGCCACTGACGACTTCTTCACTACCGTACTCCTGACGGCCAAGCGCTCGTCATCGGGCCTACCGTTAAAGAGGTTTCAAAGCACTCTATAGTTATCGCCTTCCAACAAGGAAGGCTTTGCGGTTGAGATCTCTACGTGAGGTATTACTATTGTTTATAAGAGACCGCCTCTAGTCATAGGCGAAGGTGTATGACAAAGAGGTCCTCAGGGGATGAGGCGCCAAGGAGTGGGAAGGTTAGTACAACCCTCGAACTGGACGTCTTAGACTCTGCTACGAGTACTCTAAGAGAGGTGCTAAAGCTCGTGATCGAAGGAGCAGAAGTAGAGGATTTAAGCTTGGCTGAGAGGAAGGCCAAGGAGCTTTACAGAACAGCCTTAGACGTGTGGGCCAAGCTAAAAGAGAGGCAATTGATGAGAACGTACGACGTTTCACGCGTCGACGTAACTTAGAGTCGTCATAAAAGGCCTTCTCTCATGAAGTTACATCGTTTCGGCGGCAACCGATGGAGGGATTGTGACTACATAGGTTATTAAAACGTTAGGAAGGCTCGAAGGCAATCCTCCAGCATAGGGTGTCGAGCGTAAGAGCTTCGGGGCCTCATTTTAAATGGGTACAATAGGCAAGTTACGACAAAGGTACTTATTAAAGAGGTTTTAATCGGAGGAGGCTTCTTAGAGGATCGTAACCTTAATGGTTACTTGGGGCTAGTTTTGGCCGCCTGCTGTTACTAAGCTTGGGTTTATTAAATTAATGAAAGTCGCCTTCTCTTTTCAGTTCTCTAATGTTTAGACAAGTTGTGCTAAGGCCATCAAGCTCGACTTTCAGGCTAGCTACGCGTTGTAAAGCCATGCCCGATCTCCTAAGGCTTTGACCAGCGCTTGAAACTTTATCCAAATGGCTATAAAAGCTTCAGGCCATTACCCATTCATGCTTCTTTTCGTTACGACAAAGAGGTCAAAGAATTTAAAGAACTGCCATGAATACGCCCCCTTCACACATCTTTGATGAGAGCAAAGTTTATTTGAAAGAGGTCTCGTAAGATAATGAAGCGTTATGAGGGGCATAGTTAGAGCAACAACTGGACTATTCGCGATATTGTTGGCCTTTGCCTTAATGGCCAACAGCGTGTCCCTAGCGCACGAATCCAGCGCCTTAGCAATTTACAGCCCTGTTTTGGGCATCAGATCCGAGCCGAAGAAGTTCTCGGTCCCTCTAATCGTCACAAATCTATTGGAAGAGGCGAGAGAGGTCTCGTTTGAGGTCTCTCACCCAAGCGATTGGAGTTGCTATCTCCTCTACGGAGACTACGGAGTCTCGAAGGTCTTTTTAAGGGGTCGCGAGTCAATGAACTTGACCTTGATCATCGAGCCGGACCCAAACGCCGCCGCAGGGAGCTACGATATCATCGTCACCGCGCTAAGCGGACAAGTAAGGTCAAATGTCCTGAAGATAGAGATCGAGATAATTAAGCCAAGCGCGGGTATAGAGCTTACGACGACCTCCGCAGAGGTCACGGGCTCGCCCGGCTCCGTATTTTCATTTAGGCTCAACATCAAAAACAACTACTATAGAGACTTGACGTTCGGGCTGTCAGCAGAGATACCAGAGGGCTGGTACAACCTAGGGTTCAAGCCCTCACCTTATGAGACGAGGGTAATCTCCGGCGTCACTGTTAGAGCTCGCTCCACGTATTGGGGGTTAACCCTAGACGTTTGGTGTCCTGAAAACGTCAAGCCAGGCACTTATCTAGTGAGCATTGTCGTATCAGAGCCCTCTGAGGGCGTACGCGAAAAGCTCGAATTCAAGGCCGTTGTCACTGGAACTGCGAAGATAACCCTTAAAACCGAGGAGGACCTCTTGAGCTACAACGTTGAAGCGGGAAAGACTATAGAGATCCCCCTCATCGTCGAGAACGCTGGGACTCTGCCGCTACGAGACATAAGCCTCTATTCCTACGCTCCGAGGGGCTGGGAGGCCAGCATCGTTCCAAATAAAATAACCGGGCTACCAGCGGGGGAGAAGGTCACTGCCGTCCTCTACTTGGAGCCCCCTCCCGGAGCGATTGCAGGCGACTATTCCGTTAACGTACGCGCTTGGAGTATAGAGGCCTCTCATGAGATCACGTTAAGGATCACGGTAACGAAGGCTACGTATTGGGGGATAGTGGGCGTGGCAGTGATAGTGGGCGCGATCTTCGTGCTAATGTTCGTGTTCCGGAGATATGGTAGGCTATGAGCGAGAGAAATGTAGTAATAAAGGCCGTCAACCTCATTAAAAAATATGGAGATTTTGTCGCAGTCAAAGACTTAAACCTGAAGGTATATGAGGGCGAGTTCTTCTGCTTACTAGGCCCGAATGGCGCTGGCAAGACGACGACGTTTCTCATGCTCCTCGGTCTAACCCGTCCTACGTCTGGGACTGCTTGGGTTTGCGGCTATAACGTGATAACCCACCCCGTCGAAGTTAGGAAGAGGGTCGGGTTCGTTCCAGAGGTCCCCGGCCTGTACGACGATCTGACGGCGAGGGAGAATCTGACCTTTACGGCAGACCTAAACGGCATACCGAAGGGTGTTAGGGAGAAGAAAATAGAAGAACTTCTCGAGAAGGTCGGGCTTTCGAGGTGGGCCGGTGAGAAGGTGAGCAAGTTCTCCAGGGGGATGAAGCAACGATTGGCGATAGCAGATGCCTTGGTAAAAGATCCTAAGGTCTTGATCCTAGATGAGCCGACGGCGGGCGTCGATCCTGCGGGCTCAGAGGAAATACTTTCCTTGCTTAAAATGCTGACAAGGGATGAGGGAATAACCGTCCTCATGTCGTCTCACCTCTTACACCACGTCGAAAAGTACAGCGACAGGATAGCAATAATGAGCAGAGGAGAGATAGTGAGGATGGGGAGCGTGAGCTCCTTAACTAAAGGGGAGAACGTAATCGAGCTGGAATTAGCAGAGATAGATGAAGGCCTCATATCTAAGATCCGCGAAATCCGCGATGTTAAGAGCGTTGAGCAGCACGGGAACAAGGTCATAATAATAGCGAGCGAGGATGTTAGAGAGGAAGTGTTAGGAGTTATGTCAGGGAATTTGAGGAAAATCATCGGGATGAAGTTTACACCGAGCTTAGAAAGAGTTTACGCGAGGTACGTCGAGGAGGGGGCGTGAGTGGGGGTTAAATCCATAGTGAGAAAAGAGGTGGTGGAGCACTTAGGTAGCAAGAGATTCCCCTTGATATTCGCGCTCATCCTCTTATCTGGATTAGCGACAGCGTACTTCGGCGTCCAGTCCGTCGCCCAGGCGAGGATTAAGGAGGTCGAGCAAGCAATAGCGTTCTTAAGACTGCTATCGGGCACTGCCGAGTCCCCGCTACCGTCCTTCACATACTTCATAGGCCTCTTCGGCCCTATAATCGGCATAGCCCTAAGCTTTGACTCCATTAATAGAGAGGTCGCGAGTGGCTCAATGTTGAAGATGCTTTCAAACCCAATACGTAGGGACAACATAATCACCGGGAAGATCATAGCAGGCCTTCTGATAATTTTGCTATTGATATCATGCGCCACCAGCTTGGTCGTGGGCTTCATAATGCTTATCGCTGGTTTTGGACCTAGCATTGAGGGAGCCTTCAGAATAATATACTTCATCCTCGCATCCTTCTTGTACGTCGGGCTCTGGTTCGGAATAGGGCTTCTATTCTCAATAATCTTCAGAAGGACGACGACCTCAGCATTGGCCTGCGTCTCTCTATGGATCTTCTTCGCGATCTTCGTCTACTGGATTGTAGACATCATAGCGATAGAGGTTGCCGGGCTAAGGTATTACTTCCCAAGCCCGCCACTCGCCGCGTACGTACAATACCTTGAGATTAAAGAGGCCCTCTCGAGGATAAGTCCGTTGACGCTATACGCCGAGGCCGCGAGCGTTCTACTAAACCCAGAGATCAGGACCGTCAGCATATTTTACTATTACGCGGAAGACCTCCCAACTCCGCAACCTCTTAGCTTGGACTTGAGCATAGCCCTAGCCTGGCCGTCATTCTCGGCATTAATGGCTGCTTTCATCATAGTCCTAACGCTAAGCATGGTGACGTTTATGCGAACAGAGGTCAGGCCGGCATGGGCCTAAACCAATTTAAAGCCGATTAACCATTATGTCAATAGAGCCTAACAAAGAGGTCAAATAATTACCCAAGGCCTGACTCATACGAAGCTTGGGCTTCGAAGGATTCATCGCAACGTGACCCACATTTCATATTTTGCGTGGAGTAGTGAGAGGCCAACATGGTATACGAGGCCGTTCGTAAGCGCCATAAAGTGGCCTGAAAGCCGAGACGCCATGAGGCTCGCGTTATCGTTTTAAGGAAGCCACGAGGACGAATTGTATGAGCAAGGGGTTTCTCGGGTTGTCCGAGGTCGAGCTTGCTGCTACGCACAGAACCCTTGACAAAAGGTCGTTGCTAACTCTAGCGACGTGCTACGTCGTCATCACAATAAACTTCGGCGTTAGATATGCATACGGCTTATTGATGCCGGAGATGATGAGCGGCCTGAATTTCTCAAACCAAGACGTCGGCACCATGTTCTCATGCTTCCTCCTAGCCTATACGCTTACGTCATTCGTAACGGGCCCTCTAATAGATAGAAGAGGCGCGAAGAGGACCATTTTGATGATGTTTCCTTTGTTGGGGGTGGGTTCTATTTTTGTGGGCATGACGTCTTCGATCGTCGACGGGGTCTTGTCCTCGGTCATCGCCGGCATAGGAGCATCGGCTGGGTGGTCCCCCGTGATCATCTGGTCGCAAAAGCTGTATCCCAGGAAGAGGGGACTTATCGTGGGCTTCATGGAGACCGGGACGAAGCTCTGTCCATTCCTCATGGCATTAGCGATTCCACATGTGGTCCCTTTGTTCGGCTGGAGGGGGGTTTGGCTATCGTTGGGCGCGATAGCCCTCCTCTCAGTACTCCTCGTAAGCACGGGGCGCGAGCCTAGAGCTGGCGATCGCAACTACGAGGGGAGGGAGGCCCACGGTAGCATAGGCGCCGTCTTCAGAGACCGACGCACCTGGCTCGTTGGCGCGTCCTATGCGTTATCGGCCTTCGCTACAATGATCCACGCAACGTTCTATAAGGCATACTTGAGCAGGGAGCTTATGATGGGCATAGACGTCTCCACTTTGTTATATGGATTGATGAGCTTCGTAGGCCTCGTAGGAGCTTTGGCCCTCCCGGCCCTCTCCGATAGGATTGGCAGGAAGCCGCTTCTCGTGGCATGCAACGCTATATTGGTTGCGTCCCTACTAGGCTTTTTGTTCTCTGGTTCTATCTTGGGCCTGATATTCTTCACGGTTTTGATAGGAGTAGATTTCGGTGCGAAGTGGCCCTTGTACGCCGTCTTCGTTAAAGACTTATTCGACTGGAGGGTAGCGGGGCAGGCGACCGCGCTCTTAGGGTTTTTCTCAGGACCGGGCTCCATTTTAGCACCTTACATTGGCGGCCTGTTAGCCGACATGTACGGCAGCTATAAAACGTCTTACACGATTGGCATAACTGCAGGGGCCATCGCAACAGCGTTAATAGCGATGACAAAGGTGAAAACCGTTAAGGGTTCGTGAATTTAAGGCTTGAGAGGTCATCCATGCGCATGATAGAGGCTCGACGCCAGAGGCTCATCGAGTACTCAGAGAGATGACCTAGAGAGACAGGTCAAAACGCTGGAGGAGTGGGCTAAGAGCAACGATATCGCAGACTACGAAGTGATAACAGATATCGGTAGCGGCTTAAACGAAGATAGGAGGGGGTTCAAGAAGGTACTAAAGCTAGCAGTCGAAAAGAGGATATCAAAAGTAGTCGTAGCATACCCTGATAGACTGACGAGGTTTGGATTTGAAACACTGAGAGAGCTACTGTGTGCGTTTGGAGTAGAAGTAGTCGTCTTAAACCGCGAGGACAAAGACCCAAGAGAAGAACTCGTAGAGGATTTAATAACGATAATCTCTCACTTCGCCGAGAAGCTCTACGGTATGAGGAGCCACAAGTACAAGGAGGTCGTCGAGAGTGCAAGGAAGCTCGTTGAAGACCCTTGAACAAGTTAAGATGTACTCCATACCGATAAGCGACTCTAGGGTTAGAGAGCTGGTTTCGTGGTATCTGAAAACACTACAGAGAGCAATAGACGTCATCTGGGAGAACATCGAGTGGAAGTACGTGTTTCCAAGAGTGGAGAGGAGGGGCGGGAAGCTAAAGGTTACTACATCCTACAAGGTCAAGGCCCTTGAGCTACCTAAGAGCAAGTCGTTCAAGAAGCAGTTGCGTGACGAGCTACTAAAGGATTGTCCCTATGCTAAACACTGGGTCGATGCTGTGATTAGAACTGCGTACTCCATTATGGAGTCCTGGAGGAAGAGGTACCTCAAGGGAAGGGCGAGAAAGGTCAAGCCTAAGGTTAAGAAGAGGTTCACTAGGTGCAAGATAACATTAATGAGTGTAGACTACGTAAAGAAAACTATTAGAATCACGATTAGACCGGGGGAGCACCTAGAGGTCTCGTGGACTGGCAGGTGGTTCAGTAGGAGAGTTGAGGGCTGGAGAGTTGGAGAGGTCGTATTAAAGGATGACAGGATACTTATTCCGTTTAAATCGACTAGAGTTGTTGAAGTGAGAGACGTTATAGCGTGGGACTCCAACGAGCTGTCGCTGGACGGCTTCTCCCCGCAACTAGGGTTCATAAAAGTAGACCTGAGACTGCTCCAGAGCATGAAGATTGTCTACGAGAAGAAAGCGGTTGCTCAAAGCGAGAACAAGAGGGAAGTATATGAGAAGTATGTTAAGAGGGAGCGCGATAGGGAAAGGGACTTCATCAACAAGCTCGCCGAGGGATTGGTCGCACTATTCCCAAACAGCGTGCACATCCTTGAAGACTTGGAGAAGGAGGACTTGATAAGCAAAAAGAGAGCACCGAAGAGCAGGAGGAAGAGAAACGCTAGAACCCCTTGGAAGCTCATACAGAGAAAGCTTTCTGAGAAAGCACTTGTGGTTAAAGTCTCACCTAAAAACTTCTCGAACCTGCCCGCGATGCGGGTTAGTCGCGAAGACCCGAGTGGGCAGGGTGTTCAAGTGTGAGAAGTGCGGGCTCGAGCTAGATAGGCAGAAGCTCGCGTCGATAAACGTGTACCTCAAGCACGCTAAGATGCGGGGGCTCCCCCACGGCAATGATCCGGACACATAGATGAAGGACGAGCTATGGGCCGGGGTCACCCTGAGCGGGCGGAACCCCGTGATATGCACCTCGATGAAATGGGGTGCTGAGGGTGGTGAGGCCAAGGGCAGAGGGGTTCATATAAAACCACATAAACCCCTATGAAACCTAGACCCCTACCCTGTCACGTTATCCTCCTCAACTACTGCAAGGGGGGCTTAAGCAAATCCCTTCACTTTGCTAACGTCCTTCCACTTATGCTACGATGTAATGTCGGCAACCTCCTTAGCCATGCTACTAGCCCCTCCCTAAAGTATAAGAACAAAATGATGAGGAGGACGCCAAATATCAACGTAGTCATCGGGCCCATAGGCCGTAGAAGTTCAAAAACCAACGTAAAGACGCCAGCTCCCAGCAAAGGTCCTGCTAACGTTCCCATTCCGCCGAAGACTAACATGACAAGGATGTAAAGGTCTAGGTTAAATAGCGAAGGACTTATGTAAAGGTTGTAATAGGCGTACACACCTCCTGTTAGCCCAAGTAAAAAGGATCCGATAAAAGCCGAGAGGATCTTATACTTAACAACATTAACCCCGACCGAAGACGCAGCGATTTCGTCTTCTACGATACATTTGAAAGCTACTCCTATATGCGAATTAACTATTCTGTTGTAGATTATTATCGATACGAGCAAGAGAAGGACGAACAGGTAATAATATAGTATTTCTCTATTTATAGCGCTTGGTACTTGGATTATGTCGTGTCGAAGCACAAGACCCTCATCCCCACCCGTTATTTCACGAAAACCAACAATCACCTCTCCAAAAATTATCTGAAGGGATAGGGTGAGAACAGCCATGAGCACGATGCTTAACCTTCTTATAGATGAAATAGCGCTAATAGAGGAGCCGATGCACGCGGAAAACAGGGCACCTAATGGGATCACGACCCAAGGAGGGATGGCAAGACTCTTAGGCAAAAGAGCAGACGTATATGCACCTACGCCTATAAGTGCACCATGACATAGGAACAGCTGTCTTGTATGCCCAAAAATGATGTTCGAAGAAATCGTGAACAAAGTGAAGATCACTAACAAATTTAGTACTCTTAGCTGATAAGGGTTGTTTAGTAGTAGGGGTAAAATGATGTACGCCGTGAAGATTATGAAATTTTGAATGACGTTAACTTTTCTCACCGAGGACCCCCTCAGGCCGCGCTAGGACTATGAGAATCACGGCGATAAGAAAGATTACAAGTGAAAGTGATGCTCCAAAAAAGAAGCTACTGAATGCATGCACTATACCCAAGATGATGCCGCTTACTATAGCGCCGTAGACGCTCCTCACCCCACCAGCTATTGCAACTATTATGGCGAAGGTGGTAAAATCAAGACCGAGAGTAGCGGTTACCGTGGCAATTAGGCCGTAGAGAATTCCAGCGAGGCCCGCCATAGCTGTGCCAAGCGCAAATATCAATGTTCGAAGGTTTGCAGGGTTTACACCACAAAGTTGCGCTCCTACTTCATTCTGAGCGACAGTCCTGACGGCCTTGCCTACATACGTTCTCTTGAGGAAGAGGCCGAGCAATATCAGCGCAGAAGTTGCGATGATCGCCGCCAGAAGAGTAGAGGGCCTTACGGACAGCCCGCCTATTATTAGTTCCCTATAGGGTAACCTCACTGAAAAGTGCACCTTAGGGAAAGTGTTCACCAAATAGCTGTGTATGGCCAAAGATAGCCCGTACGTCATGAATATTCCCATAAGTATTCGCACCTCACCTCTTTCGCGATAAACTGGAAATAACAAAAGCCTCTCAAAGGCTACGCCTATTAACCCAGTGATTACCAGGCTCAGTACTATGCTCAAGAAAACGTCCATTCCCCCGCTCATGAAAATTAGCGCCAAAATGGTGCAAATCACGACGAACTCTCCATGTGCTAAGTTCAAAATTTCCCCAAGCCCGAATATTAGTGTGATTCCCACTCCCAGCAGTGAGAGCATTAATCCGAAGGATATTCCATCAAGTAGTAACTCTATTACTAGCAAGAATAAACCCCCTAAATTCCTAAGTAGGCTTTTCTTACTAACGGGTCATTTCGAATCCTGTCACTAGGACCTTCAAGGATTATGCTCCCATTTTCCAAGACATACACTCTATCGGCTATACTTAGTGTCTGGCGAACGTTTTGCTCAACGATCAAAACGGCGGTGCCCTCAAGATTGATCTGCTTTATTGTTTTGAAAAGTTTAGGTAGTAGCTTAGGGGCGAGCCCAAAAGAGGGTTCATCGAGCATGAGGAGTTTGGGCGAGGTCATCAATGCTCGTGCTATGGCTAACATCTGTTGCTCACCGCCGCTAAGCGTGCTAGCTAATTGATCTTTTCGCTCTTTTAAAACCGGGAAGAGCTCGAAAACAAATCGAAGTCGTTCTTCTTTTTGCTTCCTCGCTCTAGCTATATAGGCTCCCATCTCGAGGTTTTCCATAACGCTCATTAAGGGGAAGAGGTCTCTTTCGGCTGGCACATAACCTATACCCATTTTCACTATCTCGTAAGGGTGAAGGCCGTCTATACGCTTGCCGAGAAAACGTATTTCTCCTTTAATTGGCCGTAAAAGGCCTGCAATCGTTTTCAAGAGTGTTGTTTTTCCGGCGCCGTTGGCACCCAAGATCAAGACTATCTCTCCTTCCTTTACCTCTAGACTGATGTCCTTGAGGACGAGAAAATCCCCGTAGGAGACGTAGACGTTCTTAACAGACAACACTTCATCACTCAATGAACTCCCCTCCTAGGTAAGCATCTATAACGGCTGGGTTGTTGGCAACCTCCTCTGGCTTGCCATCAGCTATTACCCTACCATAAGCGAGAACTATCACCCGTTCGGCCAAGCCCATCACAGCCCTCATTACGTGCTCGATCCAAATTATCGTTACTCCTAGCTCGTCTCTTATCCTCCTGATTAGCTTCATGGTATCCTGTATTTCTATAGCGTTAAGCCCGGCCATGACTTCATCAATCAACAAGACCTTGGGATTGGTAGCTAGAGCTCTTGCAATTTCCAATAACTTTTTCTCGTGCAAGGTCAAGTTCTTTGCCAAAACATCCATCTTTCTAAGGCCCACGAAATCTAACACAGATAAGGCTCTTTCTCTAGCCTTCTCTAAGTCAACGGTTCCGTCTCTCCCAAATAAAGCACCGCTTAAAACGTTCTCAAGAACGCTCATGTTACTAAATGGCCTAACAAGCTGAAAGGTCCTCGCAATCCCTAGCTTACAAATTTGGTGCGATTTAAGGCCTGTTATGTCCTTTCCCTCGAAGATTATTTTACCACTAGTAGGTGGAAAGACCCCCGAAATTATGTTAAAGAGAGTAGTTTTGCCAGCTCCATTGGGACCTATGAGACCTACGATCTCGCCTTTATTAACCTCAAAACTTACGCCATTGAGAACTAAAAGGCCGCCGAACTTCTTAGTGATGGACTCCCCTCTTAGTAAGAGGGACATCGACCTTGTCCTCTGCAAAAATGTTGCGCTACTCCTCCGGGACGTAGGGCTTTAATGGTGGGGATATGTAGATTGCCTCGGGGTGCCATTCGGCTCCTGGGTTTACTCTGCCTGGTGGCGGCCCTGGTTTGAAGACGGTCATTACTGTGCGCGGCTCTCTAAGCTCACCCCAAGGCATGTAACTTAGGGGGAAGGCCAAGAAGGACTTATAGCTTATCTGACTTAAGGCATCTCTTATCTTTTCAGGCTCTGCGGAATTTGCTAGTTTGATGGCCTCAGCAAGGAGATTGATCTGGATGTAACCTACCACTTGAGATATATCCATGAACTTGCCCATCTTCTCTCTGAATTCCTCTGCGACCCTTATGTAGTCAGGGTTGCTCGGGTCGAAGGAGCCCCAGATGTGTATCAATTTTATTTGGAAAACGTCATCTCGTAGTGCTTCCCAAAGCTCGGTCCAGTCAGGACAATATGCGATAAGGACCTCTGGTTTCATTCCCATTTCTATCATCTGTTTAATCGCAGAGGCGCCTCTAGGAGGATGCGCGTTAACCAAAACTTCTGGGTTAAAGGCTTGGAGTTTTCGAATGTACGAGGTGAAGTCGGTCTCCCCAACGGGTGCAACTTCAACAGCTACTTGAACGCCTGGAAGGGCCTCAAGATAGCTTTTCAGCCAGGCCTCGACGGATCGACCAAAAGCATAGTCAGCAACGAGCATGCCTACGCGCTTATATCCTTGGCTCTTAATGTACTCAGTTACACTTTGCATTGCACAGGGCACGAGTGGGACTGGGCCTCTAAACACATAGCGGGAGTCCTTTCTATGTACTTTTTCTGATGCAGCCCAGCTCATTATTATTGGGACCCCGGCTTTATCTGCCTCTGGGCTAAGAGCAATGGCAACACTGCTCGAGAGCCCACCTATTGCTGCTGAGACCTTGTCAACTTCCACTAACCTTCTAAAGAGAGTGACGGCCTCGCTGGGATCGCTTTTCGAGTCAGTGACTATGACCTCGATATTGCGGCCCAGCACTCCTCCCTCTCTATTTATTTTCTCCACAGCAAATCTTATCCCCTCAAGCTGCCCTGTGCCACTATAAGCCCAAGGTCCAGTGAGCTCTCCTACTAGGCCTATTTTTATCGGTGGCAATGGAGGCGTCGGTGCTGGTCCAGGAAGTGTGACGTAATAGTAAGCTACCCCAGCAATAATGGCGACAATTATGATTATGGAGATTACTGCGACCCTCATCTTAGGGAAGGCTTTCTTCGACATAAAAGAGTCCCTCTCAAATCAGTAGAAAGCCCAGATTGCGTATAGAGAATGCTGAGCTTATAAGACTTGTGGTGCTGAGCTTACTTGTGGTTAAGATATCCGATGTCTATCCATAATATCTTAGAGCCTTTACTGAGTTTTGGCTCTAGGGTTTACTTAGACTCTTTAGGGTTCGTCTAATCGCAGTAAGTGAAGTACCAGAGTGCCTAGGCCTTCTCAGATGTTCTTAGCGTTCGGCTATCTCTAAATGGGCTTCATGGGTATCGCATACATCACTGCCATGAACAATAACGTCATCAAATAGGCCGGTTTAGACACGCATAACCCCACAAATCCTCTACGAAGATGTTGGCGACGAAAAGAGGCCTCTAGGGAGTTATGATGATGGCTTTTGGTAGATAGCACTTCCAGAACTTGCTATGATTGTTGTAGCTATGATCCTTTTGCTTCACCACACGCTCATCTAGTCATTCACGTAGCCTTTTACGTGATCTGCCTGTTGCTTAATCTTTATTAGGTTGATTATTTCAGACCTGTGAGGGCTTGCCGCTCCATTTATGGGTCTACGCATGAGGTCATAGGCCAAGCAATGTATGAGGTCAAGTAGGTGTAAGGAGTTGCACAAGAGGCGTTGAGGTCGCTTCTTCGACGAGGACCCTCTATTAGACTAGCCGCTCTCTCGAGCTCTGCGACGTATGGCTCCGGCCTGAGCTCCGGTAGCGCCTAATGCAGACCCTCGGCAAGCTGTTTACCTCATCGGCTGTGAAGTCCGCGTAGACGTCCTTCTCTCCATGGCCCCCTGTACAGGAACTGTATCAAGAACATGGTCTTGCTTGTCCCATATCCTCCCTTAGGCCAAGTAATGTCTAAGGGAGGATCTGCCCAGATACTCCTTAGACTGACAAATCGCGGAATTCAAAGCCTTGAATAGTCAAGATCGTTGACCCGTAGAGGCCTAAGGCTTGTTTGCAATCTAGCGCTCAGAGGGCCGTCAATAATCAAGGATGTGTGCGCTCCATGTTTCACGGCGGCGACATGTGCCGTGAAGCAAAGGAGAGTCGCCGACGAAACCCTCATCAGTTGATGTGTTCTGGTGCGGCCGCCGGGATTTGAACCCGGGTCGCCAGCGTGGAAGGCTGGTGTCCTAGTCCAGGCTAGACGACGGCCGCCCCTCTCTACTTGAGCACTCACATTTTTATCTCTTGGGGCTCAACCTAATGCCTTTTAATCACCGTTCATCTTAACTCTGACCTTTCATCGCCCACGCTATAGTTTGCAGGGTCCAGTTAAACGTTTGTCGCCTTCGCTACAGTCTTGGGTATGTTCTCGTGGTAAGGAGGCCTTATTATGCCCTTCTCCGTTATTATCGCGGTTACCAAGTCGGGCGGCGTTACGTCGAAAGCCGGGTTGAGGACCTCCACGTCTATCGTTATAGGCCTCCCGTTAACCTCCAGAACCTCTCTCGGATCCCTCTGCTCTATGACCACGTCCTCGACCCTCGAGCTCAAGTCGAACGTCGAGGAGGGGGCCGCCACGTAGAAGGGCACTGAGTACCTCTTGGCCACTATGGCTATGGTCAGAGTCCCTATCTTGTTGGCCACGTGCCCGTCCCTCAACACTCTGTCTGCCCCCACGACGACCTTGTCCACCATCCCCTGGCTCATGACGTAGCCGACCATGTTGTCCGTTATGAGCGTCACGTCTATGCCGTCCCTCTTGAGCTCGTACACCGTCAGCTTCGCCCCTTGGAGCCTCGGCCTCGTCTCGGTCGCTATGACCTTTACCCTCTTCCCCTGGGCAACCGCGCTCCTAATCACGCCTAGGGCCGTGCCGTACCCTACAGTCGCCAGCGCCCCCGCAATCTGCCAGCTGGGCCTACTCAGCCCAGCTGTTTGCAGTGGGTCAGTATCGCGTCGCCGTCCTCTATCAGGGAGGCGCCTATCTCGCCTATCCTCCTGTTCACCTCAACGTCCTCTTCCGCCATCTTAATGGCCTCGTCCACGGCAATCCTTTTGGCCTGCTCAAGGCTCTTGGCCCTCTTGACGGCACTCATCATCCTCTCGATGGCCCAGAAGAGGTTTCTAGCTGTTGGCCTGGCCCTAGACAGAGCCCGAGCCGCCTCCTCGACCTCCCTCAGGAGCGCCTCTAAGCTCTTGGCGTTTGAGTGGTAAGCCGCGAGCGCTATCCCCATGGCAGTAGCAACCCCTATCGCTGGAGCCCCCCTCACGGTCATGTCCTTTATGGCCCTCGCGACCTCTTCGGGGCTCCTGCACTCCACGTAACGCAGCTCCCAGGGCAGGGCGTTTTGATCTATGAGCCTCACGACCCCGTCTCTCCACTCCACGCTCCTGGCCTCGAAGAACTTCACGAGAGCGCACCCACTCATAGTGTTGTGGCTGGCAATAAAAGGCGATCGCGCTCCACATCAAGCTTTTTAAGCTCCCTCAAAAGAGTTGCGTTGAGAGCGGGGGTTCCCGAGCGGACAAAGGGGCGGGACTTAAGATCTCACTCGCGCGGAGGCCGGATGAGAGATCCCGTGGCGTAGGCCTTCGTGGGTTCGAATCCCACCCCCCGCACCACTTTCAGCCTCTCCCCACGAGCCAGCCGTAAGTGACGTAATAAGCTTCGCTTCGGGCTCTCGAAGCTGTTGGCCTCATAGACTTTGATGAAGTTCGAGAACGCGAAAGCACCCATCGGCCAGAGCTATGGGTTCAGGCTAAAGGCAATAGATGGCCACGATCAGCTTGAGCTGAAGTCCTGCTTGACCCTCGTTAGAGCTAAAGGCGCGATGGCCACGATCGGAAAGCGAAAGGCCTCACGCCCATCACGTCTCCTCATTGGCTAAGCGCTTTCGTAGAGTCAAACATGAAATGATGGCTGTGTTGCCTGACCTCCATCAAAAGTTAGAGGCCTAAGGTTGGCGGCAAGCTACGAGCTAATAGTAGTAAGATAGTAAAGGTAGTAATAATGATTACTCGTATCAGCTTCCTAAGGATAAAAGGACGTGGAGGGTTAGCAGTCATGGACTTGCGAGGTGAATGCGTACTCGCATTTCAAGCAAGTTTATTGAGAATTTTATTGAGAAAAAAGGAGAAAAAGCTAGCAAAGCGGTCTTGTCATTCGCCCAGCTCACTTTATTCTATATTTTTCCACTATTTGTTTGAAGACCTCACTCGAGATGGGGGACTTCCTCTTGATGGCCTCTACCTTTACCTCTTCCAGCACCTTATCCACATTCACTGTCGTCGGGTCGACCCCCATCTTCTCGAGCACGTACAGGATCGAGTCCCTCCCGCTCTTCTTGCCGAGCACTATCTCCACGCCGTTTTGACCGACAAAGCTCCAGTGGTACGGGAACATGACCAGTGGTCTGCTTTGCCTTTCAAGGTTCCTCCACCAACCCACTATTATCCCCGACTCGACCCTGAACACTCCATCTCCGACGACTGGCTTGTGCGACGGCATCTTAACCCCCGATAGCCTCTCGACGAGCTTCGACAGCTTGTACAGCTTGCTGTAGTCCAAGCCAAGCTTCACGCCGTAGAGCACTTCTAGCGCTAAGGCCGTTTCGGCTAAGTCGGCGTTCCCCATTCTCTCGCCTATACCGTTGACGGTCGTGTGGACTATTTCAGCGCCCTCCGCAACAGCCGCGAGGGTGTTCGCGACAGCTAGCCCGAAGTCGTTGTGGAAGTGAACCTCGATGGGGGCGCTGAACTGCTCTCGAGCTTTTCTCGTCAAGTATCGTATGGCCTCAGGCATACAGACTCCGAATGTGTCGACCAAGACCAGAGAGTCCATGTGGCCCTCGCTCGCCACCTTACCCACTAATTTGAACCACCAGTCCAAGTTGGCCCTCGTACCGTCAATGGTGAAGAAGGCTACATGCAACCCGTGCTCGGCGGCGTAGCTTGTGGCTTCTACGGCCAGCTCTATGGCCTTTTCGAGAGGCCAATCGTATCCGTACCTTATGAGGTGCTCGCTTGATGGTATCTCCATTTCAACTCCGTCGACGTCGCACTCCAACGCCAGATCGACATCGCGCTTCATGCACCTCGCAAAGCAGAACACCTTGGCGTTTAGCCCCATGCGGGCTATGGCTTTTACTGCCTCCTTGTCCTCGCTTGAAACTGCTGGCATGCCAGCTTCGATCCTATGGACCCCGACCTCGTCGAGCATCTTTGCGATCTCGATCTTGTCCTCTTTGTTGAAGGTCACTCCGGCTTGTTGTTCTCCGTCTCTTAAGGTAATGTCGTGGATGAGGACCCTTTTAGGGAGCTTTAATTGGGAGCGGACCTCGTCAACGAAGTTGAGCGGGCTCACCCACCATTTATCTGATAGCCAAGGTTGCTCCATCTAGTCCACCTCTTTCTCACTCATTTTCAGCGCTCACTATATCTTGCACGATTCGATCGATCCAGGGATTTTCTTCGGCCACCAGACGTAGCCCCTCGACGGATCAACCTTCTCCCTCGCATAAATGGCGCCCACGTTTTGGCGCACCTTTTCGAGCACCATCTGCTCCAGCGAGTTCCCGTGAGAATCTATTCCCACAACCAATGGGCCGAGCCTATCCACCCTCAATGCCCACGTGGCCTCCGGCATGCCTAGGTCCAGCCAGTACACGTTCTCCACCCTCACGACTTGTTTTGCGTAGAGAGCAGCGCAACCCCCCGTCGCGATCAAGTAAACGCCTCCCACATCCTTCAATGCATCGACCATGCTCTTGCCCATGGTCCCTTTCCCTATAGTGAGCCTCACGCGTTGCCTTCTCACGAGCTCTGCACCAAGTTCCGTGAATCTCGAACTCGACGTTGGGCCAGCTGCCACGACCTCCCAAGTGTTGTCGACTCTCTTAGCAATGGGCCCGCAATGCCAAATTGCTCCATTCTCTAAGTCGAAGGGCAACTTCTCTCCTCGCTTAATCATTTCGACGGCTCGGCGGTGCCCCATGTCGCGCATTGTGTAAACGATACCGCTTACGTACACGATGTCTCCGACTTTAAGCTTCCTCACATCTCCTTCGGACGCCGGCAAGCGGATTTCTTGGTCCATGCCATCACCTCCTGTTCGTGCTCACTCGGGATGCGTAATATAGATCACTTCGCCATTTGGGTAAACGCGGGCCGTGGAATACCTTGCGACCCAACACTGGTAGGTTATTCCTAGCGGGACGACGGCCGTGTGGGTGCCACATATCTCGGCGTGGACCGCGAGGCACGTGGTATCCCCACCCATAGCCATCGGTCCCAGCCCCGTGGAGTTCAAGGCCTTCAACACCCTTCGCTCAAGCTCCGCCACGACGGGATCTAGGTGCGGCGAGCCAAGAGGGGTTCTGAATATCGCTTTCTTAGCGAGGTGCAGGGCGATGTCAGCTGTCCCCCCAATTCCCAGGCCGACGATCGTCGGAGGACAGGGCTCCCCCATGGCCGTCACCGTGTTGTCGACGACGCACCTTACTATGGCTTCAGGTATGGGCTCGCTCGTCGTTATCCAAACGAGGGTCGATTTGGCCTCAGAGCCGAAGCCCTTGGGGACGGCCGTTATCTCTATGTAATCGGCTTCGGGATCCAAGTCGTAGTAAATGTAGGGCATCCCCCACCCGACGTTAGTGCCAGGGTTCTCCTTAGTCAACGGGTTTATGACGTTGGGCCTCAGGGGTACGTCGAGGGTGGCCTTCCTGGTGGCCTCTACTATCGGCCTTCTAATGTCGATGGTCAGCCCCGACTTCAGGCCCCACTTCACGAAAAATAGTGGTATCCCTGTGTCCTGGCATATGCTTATGTTGTACTTCTCAGCCATCTCAACGTTGTCGAGCATAGCTCTTAATTGCGCCTTCCCGATGGGGGAGCTTTCGTTTTCGTACGCCCTCTGCAGAGCCCGCTTGACGTCTTGAGGAAGCTTTGTCGCAGCTCTCTTTAGAAGCTCGTAAGCGGTTTTCGAGATCACTTCGCTTATATCTACCATAGTTAACCACTGCTTTGCTGGCGCATCTTTATTCTCTTCTCCTTTTCGGCTATGGCCTCAGCCAACTTTAGCAAGTCCTCTGCTTGCTTATAGACGGCTATGTCTATCATTCTTCCCTCGAGCGAAGCTGCTCCTAGCCCCCTCGCCTCGGCCTCTTTGAAGGCTTGCACGACCTTCTTGGCGTACTCTATCTCCTTTTCTGAGGGCGAGAATATGCGGTTTACCGGCTCTATTTGGCTTGGATGTATCAGGAACTTTCCTTTGAATCCAAGTTGCTTAGCTAGCATCGCGTCCTTGATTAAGCCTTCTCTGTCGGCTATATCCGTGAAGACTGTGTCGATGGCTAAGACCCCAGCGGCCCTCGCAGCGATGGCTACATAAGACCGAGCGAAGAAGAGCTCCGTCCCCTCCTTAGAGAGGGAGACGCCCATGTCGCGGGTGAAGTCGACGGCTCCGAAGCCTAAGGCTATGACCCTCTTGCTAGCAGAGGCTATCTCATAAGCGTTCACGACTCCTTTAGCGCTCTCGATCGTCGGAATAAGGACGACAGAACCGGGTTCAAGGCCTCTCTTCCTCTCGAGTTCTTCGATAATCTTTTCGACCTCCAGCACCTCATTTCGCGACTCCACCTTCGGAATCATTATGCCGGTGATCCCTTTTTGCACGACAAACTCGCAGTCTTCAACCGTGAGGCCAGTCGCTAGCCCGTTTACCCTGACGTAGATGTCCGACACCCCGGTGCTTAGGAGGTCCAGCGAGTCCCTTATGAAGATCCTCGCCGTGTCCTTTTCAGCCATCGGGACGGAGTCTTCTAGGTCGAGTATGACTGCGTCGGCCGTGAGGGTTGGTAGCTTGTGTATCATTCTCATGTTGTTGCCGGGAGTGAAGAGCACAGACCTCAATAGCCTCATGGCGCTCACCTCTTCAAGATTTTCTTCACTATAAGTGGTATTTCGTCAGGCCTATCCACGACGATCGCACCCGCCTCTTTCAATGCCTTCACCTTACTTTCCGCCGACCCCCTTCCGCGCTCTATGATTGCGCTGGCGTGGGAGAATCGAACTCCTGGCTGGGCCGTTCTTCCTGCGATGTAGGCGACGAGAGGCTTCGTGAACTCTCCTCTCTTAATGACCTCAGCGGCTTCCTCCTCCGCGACTGTCCCGATTTCGCCGAAGAGGACGACGGCCTCTGTTTGTTCGTCCTTTTCAAAGAGCGGGAGAAGCTCGGCAGGGCTCATGCCGACGATGGGTTCAGAGCCTGCGTGTATCGCTGTGCTCTCGCCCAAACCCGCTTTCGTTATGGCCCAGCACAGAGTTGTGGTCTGACCGCCACTTCTCGATATGATGCCGACGGGACCCGCCTTAAACACGACCCTCGCTTGCTCCTCTGACCCGCCGATCCATCCAGCGACGGCCTTCTCAGGGCTTATGAGCCCCAGCGAGCCTGGGCCTATGATCTTGACGCCCTTCTGCCTCGCTAGATGTATCATCTCTATTATGTCATGAAGCGGGACTCGCTCGACGGGCATAACTATCGTTTTTATCCCGGCGTTGATGGCCTCAATAACAGCGCTTTTCACGAGGGGGCCTGGAACGAAGGTCACACTGAGGTCTATCGGTCCTCGTTCCTTGACCGCTTCTTCGACGGTGTTGTACACTGGTATTCTCCAAACTTCGGTCCCTCCGCGGCCAGGAGACACTCCCGCGACGACCTTCGTTCCGTACTCGCTCATGAACCTAGCACGCGCAGAGCCCTCTCGGCCGGTGATCCCTTGAATTAGTACCCTCGTGTTCTCATCTAGGAGTATGGCCATAACCTCACCCCATGACCTTGATGGTGTTAATACAACCCCACCTTCTTGCGGTACTCTTCCAAGCCGTAGAGCGGGAGCTCGATCCTTACGGCATCGAGCCCTCTCAGGAAACACTCTTGCTCGCACGCCAAGCACTCAGTACACATTCGCTTCAGGTCCTCTGGAGGGTATATGGGCTCCGGCTTGTTAGCCTTCAGGTTTATCCTAAAGAGGTGCGCGCCGTATAAGCTACAGGCCTTGACGCAAGCAAAGGTCTTGCAGTTGACGCACTTCGAATCGTCGATTACTACCTTCCCAGTCCTCGTTTCAAACTCTATCACTTTAGCTCACCCCCTTGGATTTCCTAATCTTCCTGTACTCTTCGACGAGCTCTTTGAGGCGTTTAATCACGGGCTCTATGTCGTAGATGTTGTAGTGAGGGCCGCTGACAGGGTCCTCAGCGTAAATCTCGAGGCGTATCGGCAGGTCCTTCGTCATCTCTCTTAGGATCTCCGTCGCCTCCTTCACCTTGTTCCCTCCCCAGATTATGACCACAGGGAAGCCGGGTTTATCCTTCAAATCCTCCCTGAAAGCTCGTGCAAGCCCTCTGGCCGTGTGCCACATCTCCTGGCTCGATATGTTTATGTCGGCGGCGAAGTAAGCCTCTATGCCAGGTTGCGAGAGAATCACCTTTGCTAACCTGTACACTTTTGACGCCGTCGGGTTTCCACTACTGTCCGCATAGTTGGCGAGCTTAAAGCCGTGCCTGACCAAGGCGTCCGCCGCGAGCATTGATGCCCCTCCGCCCATACCGTGGAAGCCTATACATCCTTCGCCTTCGATCTTCGGAACGAGCTGTATGAAGAAGGCCACGCCTCGATAATCATTCTCCTCTATCTTCCACGCGATCTTGTCGAGCTCCGTCAGTATCCTGCTACTCTCCCTCGGTATTTCCACTTCTAATTCCGGATGGCGATGAACGGAAGAGTCGTCTACCGTAATGCGGCAGTCTGCTGCGACTACTTTCCCATCCTTAGTTACGACGAGCGGATTAATCTCGGCTGCTCGAGCGTCGTACTTTCTAAAGACTTTATAGAGGTTGCATATCACCTCGCTTACTTGATGTTGGATCTCTGACGGTAGATTGAACTTCGAAACCATGTTCTTGGCGTCTTCAAGCTGGAGGCCTTTAAAGAAGTCGACTTGGGCCGTGACTACCTTCTCCGGGCTCTTCGCGGCGATCTCCTCGATGTCGACGCCGCCCGCGACGCTGAAAATCGCGACCGGCCCCTTGACTCTGTACGAGTCGTCAATTATCACTCCTGCGTAGTATTCTTCTGCTATATCGAGCTTCTCTTCAACTAAAACCTTCTCGACCCTAAAGCCCTTTATCTCGCTCCCAAGAAGCTCCGCCGCAACTTTTTCTGCTTCAGAGGGATTGTTTGCAAACTTTATCCCGCCAGCCTTGAACCTGCCAGTGGCCCAAATTTGCGCCTTTATCACCACTGGCTTGCCTATCTTGCTCGCAATTTCATAAGCTTGTTTCGGAGTCGTTGCGACGTCGCCGAGCGGTACCGAGATCCCCTCATTTTTCAGCAAGAGCTTTCCTTGGTACTCAAATAGCCTAACCATAGCGATCTGACCGCAGAGACATTAAAATGCCAATTTTTAAAGTTTGCGCGCAAGCGATCCTAGCACTATGGAGTCCAAGTAGGTCAGGTCAAGACTTGCGACGGCGAGATGCGCGATAAACAATAAATACGCAGCATTAGGTACTACTCACTACTACGGTGTGGTGATGGAATGAGCTTCGGCAAAATTGCTGTGGACTGGGAAGAGCGAATAAACATGGATAGAATGAGGCGCGAAAGGGTTGAAAGGGCCAAGATGGCTTGTAAAAAGTATGGCCTAGAGGCAGCGTTGCTCCTCCACAACGACAACGTGCGGTATGTTGGAGGCGGCGACGGAGTTCATATGTGGCACGGAGTCTCTGGTTACCGATACGCCCTCTTCCTTGCAAGGGAGGGTAAAACAATACTCTACGAGGCCGGCATGCGGAAGAACTACATGGAGCAGGCCCTCCCGTGGTGCAAAGTGGAATACGCCATTCCTATAATGCCGTATCTAGCTATCAGCACACCGGAAGGGGTGTATGAGAGGCAATTAGAAAAGTTCGCGAACCAAATAAAAGCCAGCCTTAAAGAGCACGGATTGTCAGGTGAAGTTTTAGGCATAGACAGCAACGTCCCTGCTGTCATCAATTCGTTGAAAAGAGTCGATATAGAGACTTCCCTGCAATGTTCGAAAGCCATGATGGAGGCCCGAAAGATAAAAACCAGAGACGAAGTCGAGTGCTTAAGGATGGCCGCGAGCATCGCCGAGGCTATATTCTCCAAGATTAAGGAGGCCATAAAACCCGGGACGACGGAGATGGAGCTTCGAGCAATAGCTACCTACACGGCCTACATGGCTGGAGCAGACTGGGCCTCGGCTCCTGACATAAATTCTGGCCCGCACACGTCTCAAGGCATGGCGATCCAGTGCTCGGACAGGGCGATAAGACCTGGCGACTTGATAGCCGTGGCCCTCTGCAACATATCGTACAACGGCTACAAGACCTGTTATTACAGGACCTTTAGTTGCGGAAGGCCCACGCAAGCCCAAAAGGACGCGTATCAGAAGGCTCTAGACCTTCTCTACAGCGCGATTAAAGCTATCAAGCCTGGAGCGACGACCAAGGACATAGCCGAGAAGTGGCCGAGGGCAGAGGAGATGGGCCTCGCTAAGCGGCCGAACGAGGATGCAGCAGTCCTGATGCAGTGGGGCCACGGCATAGGTCTCGCCCTCTACGAGACGCCAGTGATATCTAGGATTTGGTCCTTAGACTTCCCAGATAGGCTAGAGCCGGGGATGACATTAGCCCTAGAGACCCTGTGGCCGACAGAGGAGAGGAGCTACGAGTACCCCTACGGACAAGCGGTGAGGATCGAGGAAATGCTCCATGTAACGGAGACTGGAGTGGAAGTATTATCTAAATGGCCGGTAGATGAAATAACCGTATGCGAAATTTAATTTTTAAATTTTTGTCTTTACTCTTCTTTACCACGAAAACTACGTAGAGAGGCTTCTCCGGCTGGCGTCCTCTTTAATAAATGGTCACGACTCTGTCGCTCTGTGAATTGCCGTCCAAAGCGTGCTCTGGAGTAAGACATATCTAGTCGAGGATCCATCTAATGCAAGGTGCAGGTCACATAGCTCCTGCGGTCTAAGAAACTTAAGAGATCGCTTAGGTGGTGTCGTCGAGAATGGTCGACAAAGTCAAGACGATGGCCGAAGTCGTAAAGACAATAAGCGATGGGAGCCACATAGCTCTCAGCGGGTTCGCAATCACTAGAGCCTCAATGGCATTCGTGCACGAGCTGATTAGGCAAAGAAAGCGAGACCTAACAGTCTCACAGTGCATAGCATCGATGGATACAGACCTCCTCGTCGGTGCCGGATGCGTTAAAAAGATCATCTACGGAGGGGGCAGGTGCGACCGTTTCGGACCCTTCTATAACATTGATCGAGCCAAATTAGAGGGAAGGGTCATCGCAGAGGAGTACTCCGGCCTCTGCATTTGTCTGAAATACTTAGCCGGAGCTCTAGGGATCCCCTACATCCCGTCAAAGTCGCTTCTCGGCTCAGATATACTGAGGAAGCTTAAGGAAGTGGCCCCAGATCAATTGATGGAGTCCAAGTGCCCGTTTACTGGCGAGACCCTCATCTTACTAAGGGCTCTCCAACCCGACGTCGC
This sequence comes from uncultured Nitrososphaerota archaeon, assembly GCA_964562935.1. GTDB lineage: Archaea > Thermoproteota > Methanomethylicia > Nezhaarchaeales > WYZ-LMO8 > WYZ-LMO8. The sequence goes on along the minus strand of CAZLVJ010000003.1, from coordinate 9,419 downwards.
AGTCATACACGCCCAACGAGCTGACAGAGAGGGAAATGCTGTGATTTACGGCCCGCTCTTCGATACGAAGGAGAAGGCTAGGGCAGCTAAGAGGGTCATCATAACAGCTGACGAGATAGTCGACGTAGAAATAACGAAGAGAGACCCTGAGAGAGTCGTCATTCCAGGGTATAGGGTAGATGCTGTGGTCTACGCCCCCTACGGCGCCCATCCGACTTCGTGCTACAGGTACTACGACTACGACAAAGAGCACATAGAGCTCTACTTGAGCTATTGTGAGAAGGGAGAAGTCGAGAAATACCTAGAGGAGTTCGTGCTGTCCACTGAGGACCACTGGGAGTACTTGAAGAGGATTGGAGTGAAAAAACTGTATGAAATAAAAGCTGAGCCTTATCTCGGTTATTGAAGGGGGTTTGCCGGATGCAGGGAAAGGAAAAGGAGTACGCGAAGGAATTCACGTCCGGCGAGCTCATGGCAGTTGCGGGGGCGCACATAATAAATGACGGCGACCTCATCATCTGCGGCATAGGCCTGCCCGAGGTCTGCACTTTTCTAGCGATATATACTCACGCTCCAAACGCTAAGGTGTTAATGGAGCAGGGAGTGGTCGAGCCGAAGCCTATTCACACGTCGATGGGCCTTGCCGATCCGAGGGAGTGGTTTGGCTCCAAGTGCTTCACCGACTACATCGACATAATGGGCATGACGCTACAGAGGGGGCTCGTGGACCTCGGCTTCATAGGAGGGCTCGAGGTGGACATGTACGGAAACGTGAACAGCACATTGATTGGGACCTACGACAAACCGAAGAGGTACTTTACTGGCAGTGGAGGGGCTAACGACATAGCATCTCTAGCTAAAAAATTCGTAGTCATCATGAGGCCTCATGAGAAGAGGAGGTTCCCCGAGAGGGTTGCCTTCATAACCAGCCCGGGATTCATATCCGGTCCAGATGCTAGGGAAAAGTCTGGGCTCAGAGGCGGAGGGCCCTACAGGGTCATAACGGACCTAGCCGTGCTGGGCTTCGACGAGGAGACGAAGAGGATGAAGCTCCTCGCGATTAACCCGAAGGTCACGGTCAAGGAGGTTCAAGAGAGGACGGGGTTCGAGCTATTGATACCAAAGAGAGTCGACATAATGACCCCTCCGACGGTCGAAGAACAGAGAATCATCAGAGAGATACTTGATAGAGAAGGACTATACACAGGGTGGAATAGAGAGGAGCCCATCTCTCTCAAGAAGTAACCATCAGTACTACTTCTTTTTTTACCAACAACTCCCTTAATTTTGAGCGACGAAGCCTTACAATCACGTAGTCTCGGCTAACATTAGGACCGAGAGGGTAGGGATGAGGAGGGTCGACAGACCTATAGGCTGAGCGTCGACAATCGATTAAAGCAACAAGGTCGTACTAATGAGGGCCTCGCAAGGTTGCTTAGGGCTTTAGGGGATGCCTTGAGGGAGCGGGGGACGCTTTACGCATAAGTGCATAAGCAACCATAAGGCCTCCGCCCTAGATGTTGAATCGACACGTCCCTCAGGGCAACTCTAAAAGCTACCGATGGCGTGCTTCAAGATGGAAGTTGTGTTAAGGGTATGTATTTCCTAGGTAGCACTTCCGAGGGCTTGGGCAACTGGTTCTCCACGTCCTTTGGGATCCTCCCAAAGTAGTAGGCCCTTGGCCTACTCGTCTCGTGGAGGAGGGGCTTGGCCTTGCCCTCGGCCACAAGTCTTCCAGCAGGACTCGTTGGATCCTCTAAATCTCCATAGATTCTAGCGCTACACGGGCAATTTCTAACGCAAGGCGGGTTAGAGGTCTCGCCGCAGGCGGGCTCCCTCATCTGAGTGCAGACGTAGGGCATCCATACGACCCTCTTTTCCTCATGCGAATTAAACTCGAGCACCGTATTCCAGCAGTCCTCCTTCTTATCGTAGGTCCACATCCTACACACCAAGGTGCACGTGTGACATCCAACGCACCTCTCTAAGTTTATGACGAAGCCGAACCTAGCCATGACCCTTTACCTCACTTTATACACTTGACAGAGGGCCATGTATTCGGGGAAGCCAGAGATGGGGTCGAACACCCTCGGCAGGATCGCATTGACGTGGGCTTCTGGGACCACAGCCCAGCCGTGAAAGACGTCGACGACTCCTGGAGGGACTATGTAGGTTAAGTGGGCTTGCACCTTTATCCTCCCGTGGCTCGTCTCAACAACGACGAGGTCTCCCTCCTTAATACCCCTCTCCTCGGCGTCTTTCGGATTTATGTTGACTATCGGATGAGGCATGAGGTCCCTAAGCCACGAGAGCTCCCTCCACTTACTGTGCGCGTACATGGGGACCCTAGAGCCCGTGATTAAGATGAGGGGGTACTTACGAGCCAGGTCCGGTCTGCTCACAGGCGATTCAAACGGCTCTTTGAAGACCGGGAGGGGATCATAGCCGTGCTTTTCTAATATGGTGGACCATATCTCGACCTTGCCAGTTGGAGTCGGAAAGCCGGGCCTCCCATCCTTTCGCAACAACCCCTTCTCATACTTCCTATACTCTTCTGGACCCGGCGGCGGTACCTCCTTGCCCTCTGGGATGGATATTTCGTTTAGGCTGACACCAACCTTTCGAAGAATGTAGTCGAGGCCCTCTTTAGTATCGCCGTTCCAAAACTCCTTCGAATAGCCCAGTCGGACTGCTAGGTCAAAGACTATCTGCCAATCGCTCTTCGCCTCCATATATGGCTTTACTACGGGTCTTCTGGCGTAGATCCTCCTCCCGAACCAGACAAAAGGCTCGAACCTCTCGTAGTTAGTTGCTGCTGGCAAGACCATGTCGACGTAGTCGTGAGTCCAAGGCCTGAGGAAGTAGTCGACGGCCACGACGAACTCCATGTTCTTTAAGGCCTCTTGATATTCTTGGAATTGAGGCCACACAGTCACGTTAGCGCCGAAGAGGATCGCCATCTTAATCCTCCCCTCTCTCACGTACTCTGGAAGGAGGTTCACCTGTATCTGCTCGTGAACGAGCTCGACCCATACGGGGAAGTAGTCCTTATCGACCCTCTTGTGCTTCATCTTTATCTTCTCATCTTCCATGATGAAGTCGGGATCGCCCATGCTATGGGACCTAAACGGTAGGGGGTGAGTAGGCACCGCAACTCCGCCCGGAACGTCGAAATTTCCGGTTATTGCTATCAGCGTCAGGATGGACCTGACTGTTTGCACGGCATTGGTCGAGTGTGTCAGCGCTGAAACCCCGGCCATTAAGTTGCCCGGCTTGTTGGTGGCAAAAAGCGTAGCGGCGTCCACCACTTTACTGGCTGGAACCCGCGTTATCTCCTCCACCTTCTCCGGCGTGAACACCTTTACGTACTCCTTAAGGGCTTTGAACCCGTAAGTCCAATTCTCAACGAACTCTCTATCATGAAGGTCATTCGCGATTATTACATTGATCATCCCCAGAGCCAGTGCGGCATCCGTTCCGGGGCGGGGCTGGAGGTGGATGTCGGCCAGCTTGTCCGCTACCGGGGTCCTGCGGGTGTCCACTACGATGAACTTGGCACCTCTCTCTTTGGCTGAGAAGAGCCTTCGCATGACGTAGGGACTTGACCAAGCGGGGTTAGTGGCCCATATAAGTACGGTCTTGGTATCCTTAGTCGGCGGGTTGCCGAGGGCTATGAGGCCAAACAGTAGCTGGGACGCGAGGGCCGCAGCCCTATAGCACGTCGAACTCGCCGTCCCGAAGTTCGGGGAACCGAAAACCGTCGCGAGGCGCGAGACGGCGGGCCTCATCTCCTTTGGGTCTCCGCAGTAGAACAGCACGGCCTCAGGCCCGTGTTTATCCCTGACCTCTCTCATCTTTGAGACGATTACGTCGTACGCCTCTTCCCAACTTATCCTAACCCAGCCGGGATCCGGCGAGCCCTTGGGCTTAGTCCTCTTTAGCGGATATCCGAGCCTCTGCGGGTGGTACTGCCTCTGCAGAGTCGCAAAGCCCTTAGAGCATAGAGGTCCGTGCGGAAAGCCTCTCCAGCTCTCCACCCTAACTATTCGACCGCCCCTCAAGCAACACTCTATCCCGCAATATGGAACTTGATTACAGGCATCGCAGAACGTGTAGGCGGTGGACTCCTTACCCTCATCATCGACGTCCATGGAGTGAGCTTCACCCTTCCCTCCTTCAGAGGTTATTTCCTTAAAACATTCCTTAAACTACAATCCCAAATAAGCGCTCCTCACGTGGCTATTGCCTAGGAGTTCTTGAGCTGTCCCCTCAAGGACCACTCGCCCGTTTTCAAGGACGAACCCTCTATCAGCCAAGTTGAGGGCGTGGTAAACGTTTTGTTCGACTAAAAGTATTGTCATGCCGCGAGCTCGGAGCTCCTCCAACGTCCGCATCACCGTCTTGACGAGCCTCGGCGCTAGGCCTTGAGAGGGTTCATCCAACATTAGGAGCTTAGGTCTCGACATCAAGGCCCTGCCTATGGCTAGCATTTGCTGCTCACCGCCGCTCAATGTGTGGGCGAGCTGATCCTTTCTCTCTTTTAATATCGGAAAGAGCTGGAAGACCTCCTCTAAACTCTCCTTCATCTTGCCCCTCGCTTCCTTTGTATAGGCGCCTAGTTGAAGGTTCTCGAGGACGGTCATGTATGGAAACAGCCCTCTCCCCTCTGGGACGTGTGCTACCCCCTTTCTGACCACGGCCTCGGCGGACAGAGAGCTTATCTTCTCGCCTAAGAAGCGTATGCTCCCAGACTTTGGGTGCAGTAGCCCGGATATCGTTCTGAGCAAGGTAGTCTTTCCAGCACCGTTTGGCCCGATAACGGTCACTATCTCCTTTTCCTTGACAGAGAGAGATACGCCGAAGAGCACTTGTAGAGGTCCGTAGTAAACATCGATGCCTTTCACTTCAAGCATAGGGCTCACCAAGATAGGCCTTAATGACCTTTTCGTCCTGCGCTATCTCTTTAGGAGTCCCCTCAGCTATCTTCTCGCCTCGATCTAGGACTATGACTCGATCTGCATGCTTCATTATTGCTCTCATAACGTGTTCGACCCAGAAAATTGTGATGCCGAGGTCTCGCCTAACCTTCTCTACGAGGGCTCCCACTCTTGAGACCTCGACAGGATTTAAGCCGGCCATTACCTCGTCCAACAGTAAGAGCTCCGGCTCCGTGGCCAAGGCCCTCGCAATTTCGAGCAATCTCAGAGAGGCGATACCAAGTTCTCCGGCCACCCTATTCTTCATGTCGGAAAGACCGACGAAGTCCAGCAATTTTAATGCTTGCTTTCGAGCTTCGGTCATAGTAATGAACTTAGACCTGCCAAAGAGAGTTGCGGTCATGACGTTCTCTAGTACGGTCATGGTTCTAAAAGGCTTAACTAGCTGAAAGGTTCTCCCGATTCCGAGCTTGCAAATTTCGTAAGGCTTACGACCGGTGATGTCCCTCCCCTTAAAGTAGACGGCCCCCTTATCAGGTCGATATATACCGCAGATCACATTGAACAGCGTTGTCTTGCCAGATCCGTTGGGGCCTATCAGGCCTACTATCTCTCCCTCTTTGATCTCCAGGCTCACGTTCCTTAATGCGACCAAGCCACCAAAGCTTTTAGTTATCCCCTTGCACAAAAGCATGCTTCTCTCTCTTTGCCAAGCCTTGCATATAAGTTTTAAGGGGGATGTAATGGCGAAAGCGAGGTCGTGCCCACCTTCGTCGCTTTTTACGCCTAGTGGCATGGCTTGATGTTTTGGAGGGTGCTCAACCTGGCTTGGGGCCTTCAATTTTGTTAAAAATTAACCTCGATGGCTGGCTTTAGGGGTTAGCTTGCTGATGTCTGACTCAAGGTCTGGACGTTGCTACAACTTTAGGCCCTTATGCCATGTACGTGCAAGAACGAGGCGCTGATGCTAGTGCCAGGGCGACGATAACAAAAATCGAAACTTAGAGCGCTAAGTGGCATAGCGCTAATGCTAAAGCAGAGTAAGCGTAGCTTTTTCGATATCTCATTAGTTAAGCGGATAAGCGGGGCTGGAAAGTAGTTGTACTGCGATGTTAAGTCTCAACAACCCTAGGTTCCGTTAATCGTGATGCCTCTCCTAAGGCTTGAATAAATTCATCGCCATAGAATCAGTAGCATGAGTGCTTGGCGAAATCAACCTTTCAAGCTCTATCAAAAGGTCCTCAACGAATGACTACCCCTTGTGGTGCAGCGCGCATAAAGATGAGGGTCCAAATGAGGTGTATCGCGCGTAACGCATCACCATGGCTACCTGAGAAGGATGGCTTGAGATGCCATTTTCTGCAGTTTTAAACTTAGCTTCTTTAACGCACCGACGATGCCGTATGGCGCGAGCAAGACGACGACAATCAATATGCTACCAAAGACGAACAAGTGTAGCTCTCCTATGACAAACGTGAGTTGCTCGCTCAAGGTGATGTAAACTATTGAGCCCGCGACCGGACCCCATATCGTGCCTTGACCTCCGATTATGCACATGAAGACCGGTGCTATGCTCCACGACAAGTGGAAGACTGTATGTGGATCCAAGAAGCCCATGTAAAGCACATAGCCGCTCCCCGCCAAACCGCAGAGGAGGGCATACGTGAGGAGACACATAGTCTTTAATTTCGTAGCATTAATACCGTACATCTCGCCCGCATCTTGATCGTCGCGAATCGCCCTCATAGCAAGTCCGTATCTAGAATTGGCTAAAAAGTGGGCCGCTAGAATCGTACACACAGAAATCGCCAGGAGGTACGCCAACGCAAACGACGGATCGCGTATAAAGGGCAGATAGATCCCCATGGCCCCTCCCGTCACGTCGCTGAAATACAGGACGAAGGTTTTTATTATCTCTGGGAGGAATAGGGTTCCTATCGCAAAGTAAACCCCTCTTAGCCTAAATAGCGGAATTATTAATAGGGCAAGGCAAGCTGCCGCGATGCCGCCCATGACAATACCAACATAGAGGGGTAGACCTGCTTTCACGGACAACATCATGCCGTAGGCTCCGATGCCGAAGAAGGCGCCCGTCCCTAGACATACTTGACCTGCGTACCCTCCCAAAATATTCCAGGCACTCGCTAAGGCCAAGAACAGGAAGAGCAGTGAGAAGAAGTGGATGAGGTAGGCGCTTTTAATAAGGAGGGGGATCGACGCTAATAAAGCAATCGATATCGTCAAGAGGAGGTACTTCCAGTAAGCCCCAACTTTAGACATTCTCCCGCCCCTGCCTAAAAGGCTCGGTATTTCGCAAAGAGGCCCGTTGGCTTTACCAATAATATGGCCAAGAAGATCAAAAAGACGATAGCGTCTCTCATGACGTCGCCCAAAAAGAAGGCGCCGATCGACTCGACAACCCCTAAGATCATCCCCCCTGCAAGTGCTCCAAGGATATGACCTACTCCTCCCAAAACCACAGCACATAAAGCTCTACCCAAGAACATGGAGCCACTTTCCGGGTCAAAGCTAAATCTCAGACTAACCAATGACCCTGCGACTGCTGCGAGGAGCAAGCCTAGCGCGTAGGCTAGCGCATTTATGTTATCAACGTTAATTCCCATTAACTTGGCTGATTCCTGGTGCTGACCTGCAGCTCGTATTGCCTTGCCGACGAACGTGTTTTTTAGGAACAAGTGTAACGAAAGTAATCCGACGACCGAAACGCAAAAAATCATCAGGCTTAAATAGGATATATACGTGCCGCCAGATAACGGAAGTCCGCCCATGGGTATACTTATCCCTCTTGGAGTTGCGGTCCAAAGGTACCTCATTAAGTTACGTAGACAAAGACTTAACCCAAAGGCCACAAGCAAGGGTTGATCAATACCCATCTTAATTGCGCGATTCATTAAGGTCTTTCCGATAACGAGGCCGACGACAAAGAGAATTGGGAAGCTCGCAATTAGCGTTATAGGATTTACACAGTAGGATATGGCAAGCCAGTAACTCACATAGGCCCCTAACACAACGAACTCTCCATGACATACGTTTATTATCTTAGTGATTCCGAAAACGAGGGAAAGCCCCATGGCCGTGAGCCCGTAAAAGCCCCCCAAAAGCACCCCGTTAGCGATAGTAGCTAGCAATACACCTGCACGTTCCCCGAAAGCTATGTAGGCCAAGGCGAATGACGACACCAATAACGAGGTTATTAAAAAAATGAGGAGAGAGGTTTTCTTCAAGATCTCACCCTAGTATCATGGCGTTGGTCGAAATATGAGTTTTGCCGTTGCGTATTTCTCAGGGTAGACGATCTCTTGCTTGCCGTCCTGCCATTGGAATGCGATGACCTCGACATCGGCGTGGCCAGGCCCCTTAAATTTCACGCGTCCAATGACAGTGTCTAATTCGAGTGCGCACAGCACTTCCCTGACTACATCCCTATCCAACGTGCCAGCTTTCTCTATAGCGGCGGCCAAGATTTCGATTATGGCGTATGCTGGGCAAACTACGAGCCCAGGCTCCTTTCCATATTTCGACCTGTATTTCTCAACGACCTCTTGGGTCTTCTTGAACGGTAACTTGGGGTGTCCCGGTACACCAGCTATGATCCCTTGCGCGTCTTCGCCCAGTAACTTCCAGAAGTCTGCGGGTTCTGCCGCTCGCTGGAAGGCGAAGAGTTTCGGGAAGAAGCCTAGCTCCCTACTCTGCTTGATGAGCGTAACTGCGTCCGTCGTCGTGGGGACGGCGAAGACCACCTCAGCCCCCACCTCTTTAGTCTTCAAGATTAATGACGAATAGTCGGGTTGCTTTGGAGTGTACTTTTCGTGGAAGACTATAGTGAACAGCGGCTTGTACCTCTCGACCCAATACATCACGGCCGCGGCGTTGTCCGCACCAAGCACTGTGTCCTCCTGCCATATCGCTATTTTGGTGAGCCTCACATCCGGTGGAAGCTCGGAAAGCAATTTAAAGATGGGCCCGAGAACGGTCCACTCGGTGTGGAATGGTATGAAGGTCCAGTTGTATCTCAGTCGCTCATAAATGATGCTTCCCGTCCCAATGGGGATGTACGGGACGCGGTATTGCTCCGCGACGGTTGCCACGGCAAAGACTTGCGGGGTTCCGAAGTCTCCGACTAAGAAGTCTACCCTGTCTATCGAGATCAATCTCTCCGCGTTACTCTTAGACTTCGCCGGGTCCGTTCCACCATCATAGTAGATAAGCTTTATTGGCAACTTCCTGCCTAGGGCCGCTACATAGACCCCTCCCTTTGCATTGATGTCCTCTATAGCCATCTCTAGGCCCGCTTTCTCCTCCTCACCCTGATACGCCAAGCCACCGCTCAAGGGAATTGAGGCTCCCACCAAGATGTACTCTTTTGTTGGCGCTGGAGCTGGAGGGGCTGGCGCAGGTGTTATTGGGGCTGGGACTGGGGCTGGAGGGGCTGGCGCAGGGAGGGTCATGTAGTAATACGCG
>CAZLVJ010000002.1:0-66790 GCA_964562935.1 uncultured Nitrososphaerota archaeon | reverse complement strand
GCTCATAACCCCGAGATCGGTGGTTCAAATCCACCCCCCGCTACCAAATTTTGTTGCGAGTGGTAGCACATCAGAGAGGTTAAGCAGGGGCTCTGGACGCTAAGGGACCTCAGAGATTCGTGTAAAGTAGTATGCTGAAGAGGAAGTATGCGCTCTTCCCGCTTGCCGGGTACATTTCTCCAGAGCGCAGCCGAGGAAGGCCCTTCTTCATCTAAGACGCAGAAGAGGGTGAAGTGGGCTTCTGGGGGCGCATGTAGGAGAGAGTACTAAACTAGCACGCTCCCTTGGACCTGTACGCTTTCTACACGACGGCCCTCGCAACGGTAGCGCGGTACTTGGCATAGACCTTGTCCTTTCCAAACATGATGAAGTCGTTTAACTCTACGTTGAAAATCGTAGTTATGATCTTGAAGCGCGCATCGACTGGTAGAGGTCTTATGGGAGCGAAAACTAGATTTCCTCAGGTCCACTACGTCAAGTCGATGATGAGCCTCCTCTCACTTAATCGCTTGAGATGAAGAGTCGGTAAGGTGCTGAATTGAGGCCTCCACGTCCTCGAACTTCATTTTAGCTCAGATCCTAGTCTGCGCTCGGCAAATCATGTGTCGACTATGTCGACCAAATGTTAAAAAGTGATATTTCTGTTCAACAGATTAAGTCTCGTGACTTTTAGGAAAGCGGAGCTCCGCCGGATGTACGACGTTACCTCGGCCTTCTACGACGACCTCTACGAGGGTGAACAAGTCAGGAAGTTCGAGGTTGCCTCCCGCCTCATAAAGTTCTCTCCTCTTATTGGCAGTGTGATGCTGGACGCGGGCTGTGGGACCGGGCTCATAACGGAGAGGCTTCGGGGCAAGGGGCGCTTTATAGTCGGGGTGGACTTCTCAGAAGGAATGCTTCGAAAGGCCAAGGAAAGGCTCAAAGCACGCGATGTAGATCTCGTGCTGGGCGACGTCGAAAGCCTGCCCTTCCGCTCTAGGTCCTTCGACTTCATATTGTGCCTCACGGTCCTTCAGAACTGCGACCCCTTAAGGGCCATAAATTCGCTCCTCTGCACGCTAAAGGACGGGGGCCTCTTGGTCCTCAGCTACCTGAAGAGGTCGAGGTGTGCGACTTTAATAGAGGCCGCTTTCGGGGACCTCGTCATTAAAGACGTCGACCCCACTGATGATATCCTCATCTTAAATAAGGAGGCAACGAGCAGGCTTAAAGGGAGGGCCGCCGTAAGGTCATATGGTCTCTCGCGTTAGGGAGGCGCTCAACAAGATAAGGTGGCACAAGGACCTAGATCCCAAGGACTACGAGGTCCACGTAGTGCACAGAGGGGCTCCCGGCGACATCAAGGTCGTCCCGGCCTCCTGCATAACTGAGGTCTTGAGAGGGGGCTTTAAGTTCAGGGACGTCGACGGGAACGAAAAAGTGATCCCGTACCACAGAGTGCTACTCATACGCAACAGGGTCAGCGGGGACGTGCTGTTCTCGAAGGGCGAGTAGCCTCAACAGTCCTTCACCAGCACCGCATAGAAGAAGCCCGGCGTGTCGTGTATGTGCGGGTGAAATCTGACGAGCTTATCAGCGTGCTTTGAGCGGCTCGACAGCCCAGCGCCTCCGACAGGCCTCGGCCTCTCGATCGGTTGCAGGCCCAGCCCCTCTACTGCGTAGTTGATGTTGTCTTCGCATTCCTCGACGCTTATGGTGCACACGGAGTAGAGTAGCCTGCCCCCCTTTCGGAGCAAGTTGGACCCGGCCTTTATGAACTGCCTCTGGTACTCGCTGAGGCCTTGGACGGCTTTTTCCGTCAAGTTGTCGTAGAGCTTCGGCCTGACGCCTATGGCGGAGCACGGGGGGTCTACTATGACTGCATCCACCTTGTCCCTCAAGTCCTTCAGCTCCAAGTCGGCGTACCTCGAGTCCATGCACAAGGTCTTGGCGTTCTTTACCCCAAGTCGGTGCAGATTCTCATTTAGCGCCTCTACTTTCTTCGGCGAGCGGTCGATTCCTATCACCAGCCCCTTGTTCTTCATGAGCTGGCTGGCGTAGGTGAGCTTTCCGCCCGGAGAGGCCGTGAGGTCTATCACTAACTCCCCCTCTCTAGGATCTAGGGCCCTGACGGCCAAGACGGACGGCAGGGACTGAGGGTATATTTCGCCCCTCGCGTAGAGCTCCAAGCTCCTTATGGGCGGTAGTTTATAGACCGAGGTCAAGGTCTCGGCCACTAAGCCCTTCTTCAAGAATTTCAGCTCCCTTGAGCTTATCACGGCCCTTCCCACGGCCACAGCCCTCCCCCTAGGATCCGTTATCGTCACGACATCGCCCCTTTCGATTCCTTCCATGTTCTTCACCCCCGGTGCGTAGACGTTAGCCCCGACCATGACCGCCTCCGCTGTCAGCTTATCGACTACTATCTTCTTCTGGAGCTCGGGCACGTCGAACGGTCCTAGGACCTTAATGAGCACGACGTCGAGATCGGCGAGAGCCCTCACCTCAAAGCCTAAGGATCGGAGACCTTCCTCCACCTTGTCGACGGAGCTCTTGAGGGTATTTACCCTAACGGTGTACCACGAGCCAGGGGACGAGAGCGCCATTATTACTTGGTCCGCCGCCCCTCCGTAGACGGAGCGAATAATCTTCAGGGCCGCCTCTGAGGGCTGGTACAGCGGTATCAAAGACCTTCATACCCCGCTACCTCTCTCTTTAGCTCGTGGCCACAAATGCTACACTCCTCCAAGAACTTGTAATACACCTTACCACAGGCTGTGCACCGATAACGCCACCTTATCCTCTTCTCTATGCCCTTTGCCTTTATACTGTGGCACCTTATCTTGAGGCGCGAGGCGAGGTTTTGTACCGTGTAGTCGTCGGTTATCAGGACCAGGTCGCGCCCCTGCCTCTTGAGCTGAAGCGCCAAGGCGAGCACTTCGAGATCTGTCTTAGACAGTGAGGTTATGTCGCCGCTCTTCCTCGCGACTTCGACCACTTCTCTCAAACAATCTCTAGCCACCTCTACGACGTCTAACACTTTAGCGTCCAAGAGGACCTCTACGCCAGCCTTATGCCTTAGGGTCTTGACCTCCTCGATGACCTTAGGCACGGTGAAGCAGTGATAGCCCTGCAAGTACTGCACTGCGTTGTCCACGAGGAGCGCACTCGTATCGACGACGGCGCAACCCTTATCCCTTACGTGGGCGTTCCTTTCCTCCACGGATGCGTACCTCATAGAACTTCTTGTAAAAAGCCCTCCTGAAGTCCTTGACCCTGACGAGCTCTACTTGGTGGCTCGACTTACATATCTCTACGACGTCCCCTACGCCTACGTGACAGGTGAGAGCTCCGTCGGAGTATATAGAAGCTGCTCGGGAACTTTGCTTGAGGAACGACACCTCGACTCTGCTACTTGGTGGGAGCACTACTGGTCTGACCCCTAACTTCAAGGGGTTCAACACCACGGTCACTAGGCACTCTACGAGGGGGTCTATGAGAGGACCGCCCGCTGAAAGGGCGTAAGCCGTGGAGCCGACGGTTGACGACACTAAAACTCCGTCGGCTCTTCCGCTGAATACCTCAATTCCATCGGCCTTAACCGTGAACTCCAGGACCTTGGCGGGTTCCGACGTGAGGACGAGAACGTCGTTGAGCGCGACGTCTCTCTCCAGCCCATTCACCCTCACGGACAACAAGCTCACCCTCTGCAAGTGATACTCCTCTCTCAGGATCTTGTCCAGGATTTCTCTCAACTCTTCGGGCTCCGCCTCGCAGAGAAAGCCCATGTAACCCATGTCGACGCCTAGGATTCTGAGGGGAGGCTTGAGCTTTCGCACTGCTTGCAGTATCGTGCCGTCTCCTCCGAATACTATGATCATATCAGAGCTCTTTAAATCATGGATGGATGAGGCCGAGCGCCTGACATCCGGGTCTGCCGATGCGTTAGCAATATCTCGATCGATGAGGACCTCCAGACCTCTTGCCTTAAGCAACGGCAAGACCTCTTCTATGAGTTTTAATGACTCTTTCAGGTCTTGTTTTGAAACTATACCCACGCGCTTGATCTCTAATGCACATCACCTTGGTTCAATAGGTCCATTTGAGCATTTATCGCGTCCGCATGATCTTCCTCTTGCCCAAGAGCTCCCATACCTCTACCTCGGTACCTACAGCCATTTTGTTAAGCAAGTCTACCTCTATCGCCTCTTTGGACACCTCAAAGACCTCGTAGCTCGAGAGGTCCATCAATTGGACGCTCGCTGGCGTTATCGATATTACTTGAGCAACCTTCTTTCCAACTATAGGGACGTCGACCTTCTGATCCACTGGCACGACCATGCTCCTCTTGACTCCGTCGAAAATCCCTATGGCGGTTATTCGGACTTTGGCTGAGCCATGCTTCCCTGGCTTCGACTTCTCCACCTCGACTATCTTGCACGGCTCCTCGTCTATCACCACGAAGGAGCCTTCTTTAAGCGAGCCAGCCTCCACGGGCTTTCGAGACAATACTAACCCTCCTTTCCTTAAACAAAGAGCGTTAACCCTCTTCTCTTTTTAAATGTTTGGCCCTCCTTATTAAATATCGGGCAAGCTTTTCAAGAGCCTTTCTTCTATGGGACACCTTGTTTTTTACCTCAGGAGACAGTTGGGCATAAGTAAGTCCCTTCAGGCCCTTGGGCTCGAATATCGGGTCGAACCCCCACGACGATCCCTTCGGTTCAAAGGATATCCTCCCCCTTACTTGGCCCAGGAACGCGCGCATCCTCCTTCCGTCGTGAAATACCACCACAGACTTAAAAGTGGCCGTCCTCCTCTTCTCGCCCCTCATCAATTTGAGTATCCCGTTAATCCCTATGGTTTTGAAGGCATATGAAGAATATGGCCCCGGAAAACCGTTGAGTGCGTCAATGAATAGCCCTGCGTCCTCTACTATGACCGGTCTCTTCAGCAGTCTGTAGGCCTCCCTTGCCCTAAATTTGGCTATCTCCACTACATCGTCGGACTGAATTTCAGGTATGTCGACCTGCACGACCTCGACCTCTATGCCCAGCTCTCTCAATATAGAAGAGCTCTCGCGGGCTTTGTGGGGGTTATTACTGACGTAGGCGATCCGCGTGAGCATTGAAGTCTACTTCATTGCACGTAATATTTATGTGTATCCCCATAAAGTCTAACTGGAAGGTGGCAATAAGGTGCGGAGGAGCAGGGAGAAGGGGAAGTCTCACTCGACAAGGCCTATAACGAGCGATGTAGCGGCGAAGCTAAAGGTGTCTGAGGACGAGGTCGTTTCTCTGATCGTCGATTACGCCAAGAAGGGCTACCCTCCATCAATGATCGGTATCTTGCTCAGGGACCAGCACGGGATAGCATTGACCAAGGCCATCATAGGGAAGAAGCTGACTCAAGTACTCGCTGAAAAGGGGTTGGCCCCTCAAATTCCGGAGGATCTTGCTAATTTAATTAAGAAGGCCATAAGAATAAGACGCCACCTAGAGGAGCACCCAAAGGATTATTTCTCGCTCCGGGGCCTCCAGCTCACGGAGTCTAAGATACATAGGCTTGTGAAGTACTACAAGCGAAAAAGGGTGTTGCCTCCAGATTGGAAGTATGAGCCTGGGAAGATAAGTGTAATAGCATAAGCTGAATAAACCATGGCCTCAGGCGATGAGCGGCTTGAAGGGCTGTCTGCGCTAAGCGATGCGGCCCTCCAAATAGTTGAGAGCATGGAAAGCTCTTCGGCCGACCTCTACGTAGTAGTAACCCATTACGACGCTGATGGATTGGCAGCTGCATCAATAATAGCAAGGTCGCTCATGAAAATTGAAAGGCCTTTCGCAATAAGAGTCGTGGATCAGCTCGATGAAGAGACTTTAGCCTCTCTCCCAAAGGGCGATTACTACATCTTCGTCGACTTGGGTAGCTCGGCGGTGGAGGCCATAGCAGACAAAGGCCTCCTTCCGGCCAGTGTAATTGACCACCACGAGCCTCTGAGGAGCTCGGAGGTCGTTAACGAGAAGCTTAGAGAGTTAAACCCGCACTTCTTCGGGCTCAATGGTGGAAAGGACGTCAGCGCCTCGGGGCTGGCGTACCTCGTGTCTAAGAGCATGAATACCGTAGACCGCGAGGCGGCATACCTTGCCATGGCTGGCGCCATAGGTGATAGACAGGAAAGCGCACAAGGCTTCGTGGGGCTGAACAAGTTAATAGTTCAAGAGGCGATAGAGAGAGGTTGGGTCAGAAGGTTTACAGGGTTAAGGCTCTATGGCGTACCTCGCCAACCTCTAGTGAAGTCGCTTATGTATACTGTGGACCCCTTACTGCCCGGCTTGACCTACGACGAAATGGCCTCTCAACATTTCCTCGAAAGCATAGGCATAGCGTTAAAGAGGTCTGACGGCTCTTTAACGACGTATAAGGATTTGAGCGCCGATGAGGTGTCTAAGTTAGCTACGGCGCTTATAAAGCACCTGCTAATGAAGGGGTTTAGCCCTCAGTCAGCAAATGCCCTCTTCGGCCTCATCTACGAGTTCCTCTACGAACCCGAAGATTCGTCGCTGAGGTATGCTCACGAGTTCGCGCAGATGCTGAATGCGTGCGGCAGGCTGAGGAAGCACGGTATTGGTCTAGCTATAGGCTTAGGGGATAGAGGGAAGATCTTGAGCCAAGCGGAGGCTATATCTCTGGAATATAGGAGGAGGCTAGCTCAATACCTGTCTCTACTGCGTAGCGATCCATCCTACGTGCGTACGCTAAGTAACGTACAAGTGATGGACATGAGGAACGTGGTCGATGAGAGGGTATTGGGGGCCATCGCTTCCATAGCCATCTCGTCCTACATGTGCGACTTGTCCAAGCCCCTGATATCGGTGACCTATTCGACCAAAGGTAAAGTTAAGGTATCGGCTCGCATGCACGAGACCTTATCGAAGCGGGGGATAAACCTGGGTGCCATAATCAAGAAGGCCGCCGAACAAGTGGGTGGTAGTGGAGGTGGCCACGAAAGTGCCGCTGGGGCCATAATTCCCTTGGAATCCCTCGACGACTTCGTCAAGACGGTGGATCTATTAATTGGCAGGGCTTTGAAAACGGGGGCGCGATTTTGAAGAAAGGCAGAAAACGAATAACGCTGGAGCTTCTTGTACTGCTTCCAGGTCTTGTCGACGTTGTGATAAGAGCTTTGAACCCCGATAACGCGACTTCTCCAGAAGGCTTAAAGTTAGAGGTCAATAAGGTCGATGAAAATCATTTAAGCATGGTTGTCGAGGCTGAAGACATCGGGACGGTCATAAACACTATGAACGACGTATTCGCCTGTCTGCAACCCCTTCTCAAACTATTAAGCAAGGGCGGTATTTCTTAGCGGCTGTTAATGAAAAGGTTTAAATTGTCGTCTCTATGCTTTAAGCGACATCGTGAAAAGCGCTTAGCAAATGCACGTAAGAGGTGGCTATGAGTGTCCTCAAAGAAGGTAAAAGCAATAAAGACGCAACCTAAGGCATGGATAACCATACTAGCGCCCAAGTACTTCGGGTTCGTCGAACTAGGCAAGACTATGACGTCTTCGCCTACAAAAGTCATTAGGAGGACCCTTTGGACCACTCTCTACAGCATTACAAACGACTTTTCACATCAACACATGAAGTTGCGCTTCCAGATAATTAAGGTCGAAGGTGATAAAGCGTACACCATCTTCAAAGGACATGAACTCGCTAGGGACTACGTGAGGAGCTTAATTAGAAGAGGCTCCTCGAGAGTGGACGCCATCTTCGACATCGAGACCAAGGACGGATATCGATTGAGGGTGTTCATGTTAGCCGTGACGGTGAAGAGAGCCAAGACCTCTCAGAAGTCCGCTATAAGAGCAATAATGAAGCAGGTGGTGGAGGAGAGGGCGTCGCAATTAAGCTTCGAGGACTTCGTTCAAGAACTAGTTCTAGGGAAGATTTCGTCCGACGCCTACAATAAAGCTAAGAAGATATACCCGCTAAGAAAAGTCGAAGCATTGAAGAGTAAGCTCCTCCAAGTGCCGCCTGAAAGCGAAGAGGCAAGCGTCCTTCAACAATTGGCTTAGGCTTTCGATTTCCAACCTTTGTGTCCTGGCGACATACTCTGTATTTAAATGTCAACACGGCTTCAGTTCGAGTAGGGAGAGCCTCGAGAATGTACTCAGTGAAGAAAGTGGATTTTCTTGAGTACAACGTGATAAGGAAGAATTGGCAGAGGAGCAAACTGAAGATAGTTCTTTGTTATCCAAACGTCTACAAAGCAGGGATGACTGGGCTAACAGTTCAACAGCTCTACTACCTCTTCAATCTCGATGACGAAGTATTATGCGAGCGATGTTTCCTCGCCGAACCTCTTAGAACCATTGAGAGCGGGGCAGAGCTGAGGGACTTCGACGTTATCGCCTTTACCCTTCAATACGAAGAGGACTACGTGAACATGGTGAAAATGCTCTTAAATGCTGGCATAAATCCCATGGCAGAGAAGCGCAGTCAAGCGGATCCTGTGATAATCGCTGGTGGCCAAGCCGTGTCGGCTAACCCGTTACCTGTGTCAAAGATCGTCGATTGCGTCTTCGTAGGTGAATTAGAGCCTTGCCTCAGCGACTTGCTAGAGATCTTGAAGTCGAAGATGAGTAAAAGGAGGAAGTTGGAGGAGATGAGCAATTTAAAGTCCGTTTACTGCTACGGCAAGGAGAGAGTGGAAAGGTGCCTAGCCCCAAACCTCGACCAAGCGCCCCACATATTAGCTCAACTCACCACAGCGGGCGCTGATGCGCTCATCGACCCCCTCTTCGCCAACGCATTCTGCTTGGAGGTTTCTCGATCATGTAATAGGAGATGTCGGTTTTGCCTCGTGTCTTGGACTAATGGCCCCCTCAGGTATAGGAGCTTAAGCAAGATAAAGGACTTGCTAGACGAAGGTCTCTCAAGGAGTAAGGCCAATCGCGTGGCCCTCATAGGTACAGGCATATTTGATGTTCCTTGGTTTAAGGACGTATGTGCAGAAGTATTATCGAGAAACCTCGGTCTATCCATACCATCTCTTAGACCTGACGTCATCGATGATGAGCTCCTCGAACTCATTAAGAGAGGAGGCCAGAAGACCATAACTCTTGGAGTGGAGTCTCTGTCTAAAGCGGATAGAGCTTTTTTGGGCAAGGCTTACGACGATGAAGTGTTGGAAAATGTCGTGGAGATGGCAGTGGACAAAGGCTTTACAGAGATAAAGTTTTACCTGATCACGTGCCTACCCAAGGAAGATATGGAGAGTAGTTCTCAGCTATTTAAGAAAATTCTTAAAATCGTAACCAAGGGTAGGGCCACGCTCCACATATCTATGAACCCTCTGATACCTAAGGCGCACATCCCCTTTCAATGGCTTCCTCCGCCCAAGCCAAACAAGGTAAAGGAGAGCTACAGACGATATTTCAAACTTTTTAAAGGCCCTAGGGTCAGGCTTGAGGTCCTAAACCCTCATAGAGCTGCTTTCCAAGCTGTCCTATCTCTTGGGGATGAGAAGTTGGCCTCCTGCTTGGTGAGGCTAGCGGAGCTAAGGTTAAGGTCGTGGGCCGCTATGACAAGACTCATGCCAGAGGTTTTCTTAAAGCCAGGGGAGAAGGCTCCGTGGGATGTAATTGACGTGGGCTATGACAAAAAGGTTGTAGCGAGAAGCTTTGAGGAAGCAATGAAGTCGCTTGAAGATCGTAGCTCTCCAGATTCATGATCTTTTACTTACCTTGCCATTTAGCTCTATTGCTCTATTCTTAGTCTATTTTCTTGAGGGGCAACCTTAACTTATTGCTCACGAGCGCGAGAAATTCATTTATGACTTCACTACATTGCCTTGGGGCGGTAACACAAGCAGCGCTGGCGTGGCCCCCACCCGAACCAGACATCAGCGAACCTAGCCTTTCCAGCTCCTCTCCAAGGTGCATGTTGGTACCCCTAACGAACTCTTCGTTAGCTCTGGCACACAGCCTAACCTCGCTATCGAGCTCATTGCAGACGGCGGCCAAGTCAGCACCTAAATCGATTAGCGCTCTCGCCGCTGAAGCCTCGTACGAACCCACATTTGAAACGGCTATTATCCACTGACCTAGGGAGTACAGAGTCGCTCTTTGCGAAGCTTTCAGTCTCGCTATTCTCTCAGAGTAGCTCATTGGTATGCTGAGAGTGGCTATGGCCTCGGGCAACGAAGCCCCGTGGGACAAAAGAAAAGCGACGTCTCGTAACGTCTTCTCGGTCCCTATGAGCAACCTCCTAGAATCTGATAGTATGCCGATCAACAGGCATTGCGCCTCTTCTCTCGTCGGCTTTAAATCTAGGCCGATCAAGACGTCACATAGGACTTCTGCTGTTGCTACGGCCTTCTCGTCTATTATCGACAAAGCGTTAGGGGGTATGTTGATCGAAGGCCTGTGGTGGTCTATTATTGCCACTGGTTTATCTCGTGTTATATAATTCCTCAGGACGCCTATATGTGTTAAATTGTTGACGTCTATCATTAGGCATAGCTCGTATTCGGGAAGAGAGTCCTTTTCTAGTATTTGGGCCGCGATCCCCAGGCTTTCAGCAACTCTTCTTGCTTGAAGGTTCATCCCAGGCGTTATTATATCGACTGTAGCCCGTGGGTTGAGTTTGTCGATGATCTTCTTAGCGACATAGCAACTTAGCACGGCATCGACATCACTATTCTGGTGACTAGTTATGACTATCTTGCCAACCCCTCTTATCATCTTTATTAGGAGTACCTCTTTCAAGAGCCTCCCTCCACATGCTATCGAATAGATCAATTACGTATTGTGTGACTTGCCTGGCTATCTCGTTAGGCCTCTTCAGACTTGCCTCATGTAAATGCACTTCGACCTCGACGTTCAGGACGCCGCTCTCAAAGGATAGCGAGACATTTGCGTCTATAAGCTCCTCAGGTCGCAGGAGACTCATCAAATGTTTTATAGCTGCCTCATGAACTCTTCTGAGCACCTCCTCAACGCTAGACATTTTTTATCTCGTATAAGCCCATCTACATTGATATGCCCCTCAGCTTCTGGCTCAAGTCTTGCCTGAGCTCTTCTAACCTCTTCTTAGCGTGAGCTTCTTGTCTTTCCAAGGTCTTTATGTGCAACTCTAGTGTCTCTTTCTTCTCTGTCAGCTCCTTGACTATGGCGTCCTTGCTCACACGCATCAATATCCTCCCGGCGAACTTAAAAATGGACACGTCCTCACTGACATTTTTAAGTTCGTCTAGCGCGTTCTCGACGTCTCTTAGCTCTACTTCGAGCTGTTGTCTTCGCAAGACCAGTGCCCTAATTCTCTCCTGCAATTCCTGCAACTGCATTATCTTATGCTGTACTTCGGGTGGGATCTGCGTTTGCATATACCTCACCACTCTCAACGATTTCAAATATTGACTTTATCCACCTCAAGTACGAGTTCGTTACCGCTCTTAACCTACTCAAGCTCTTAGCGCTCAATTTTATTATTAACTTTTCCCCGTCGATGACCATCTCGGCAGAAAAACCTCTACCCTTCTCTTCGCACTCGGGTTTGAGAGCTGAGAACAATATGTTGAGCCCGCACTCCTCACCTCTAATGACTATCTTTGCGCTATGTTGTTGATAAGACAACTCGCCTCACCCTTATAACTGGGCCAAACGACAAAGCTCGGTCTCTGTCGATAAATGAGATCTCAAGGCCTCTCTCAGTCCACGAAATTCTCAAGACCCACCTATCGTCCTCTGTTGTACTGACCCCCAAATCAAATAACGTGGGAATCAGCATAACTTCTCGCCTCACCTCAGGAGGTATGACCTCGAGATCGTAATGGACGACAAGCCTTGCTTGTCGAGGGGCTCGTGTAGCGTGTTTCTGCTCTCTAACAAGTTTTACGCCCGATACGAGCAGTGAACCTAGTAGTGGCACTCCTTCAAGAGTCGCATCGTAAAAATCCAACTTGCTGGGGTTACCCCTCTTCGCTTGAATTATGACTAATCTTGAGGCTTTGAAGCTTAAAGCCAATCCCTTTAGATCTAGCAATCTCCTCTTCCCTCGAGTTATATAATAGCCATTAATTAGCGCATGCGATAAATCTCGTCCAAAAGTGCGCAGTCTCCTCGAAGGCCTAAGACATGTTGATATCACGTACTTAACGCTGAGCGGAGGCTCTCTCATAGCCCAGTTCTCGGCACATAGGCCCCTCCGCTGAAGATTGCCTTGCACTTCCTGCAATACCATATGCCCACGGCCTTACGCTTTACCTTGCCCACCGAATAGCAGTAAGGACACTTGTGAGGGCCCCTCATCATTGCCTCTATCTCTGCCACCTTCTTCCTTATTGTTGCTCCATATCTTGCTCCAAATCTGCCAGCAGTTTTGACCTTCTTAGTCCTGCCCACTGCCTACGACCTCCTTAACTATCTTGAGGAGCTCACGAGCCTTTTGCCTTGCTATTTGAAGAGCCCTCATAGTCTCCTCTACAGTTAAACCTTTCTCCCCCCTCTTTTGGACGGCGTAGACATTGTCACCCACGAAAGTTGCTGTCAAAAATGAGTCTGAGACCTCTTCTTCGTCCAAGCTTGGATCGACAACCAGCTTATCACCTATTTTAGCGACCGTGACCGTGATAGGTATGCTCTTTATGGGCAACTTTTGTCTTTCGCTCTTGTTAATCGTCACCTCGCCCTTTTCGCTCACTACGGCTTTGGGTATCTCTGCTGTTAAAATGGCTGTTACAGCTGCTAGGGCCGAAGCGTCCATGAGGTTGCCATCGTGGTTCAGAGCATGAATGTCGATCCATACCTCCCAGACAGCCTTGCCAGGGACTATGCAAAGTTGTTTTAAGTCTATCATCTCAGCTCTTCTCAGGCCTCTGTCTATGACCCTTGCCAATTCTATAGCATTTTCGTCAGGAGGACCCGGCTCAAATGTTGGCGATGCTATTGGGAGGAACTCAGCGTTAACTATCATCACCCCCATGTCTGGGGCATCGGCGAAGGGCGTCCCTACGCTCGTCTTCACTCCTGCTATTGCCAAAGTCTTGCCAAGTCTAACCTCGGCCGAGCCCTCGGCGTTCTTTACACTTCGACATCTAATTTCTACAGGCCTTAGGTCCTCTAGCCCTCTTCCGTCAATCCTCCTTCCAGACGAAAGGAGATCCATTATTTGCTGCTTCTTCAGTTTTGGCATCACGCCTTACCGCCCTCCTCGATTGCTTTTCGTAACTCGATGTACTTCTCCTTCAGAGCGCTCTTCTGTCTCTCATATATCTCCTTGCAAGCTTTGGTGGTCATGGAAATTGCCTTCTCGATTTCCTCGAGAGTTAGTACTCCATCCAATTGGAATAGAGTTATCTCGTTTCGATTAGGCATCATAGCAAAGGGCATGTCCACTTCTCCATACTTGTCCTCGATGTCAGTAACGTCGAGGACGAGCACACCATTTATCTTGCCAATAGAGCATGCCGCCACTAGATCCCTCATAGGTATGCCCGCCGATGCTAATGCGACAGATGCTGCAATTATACTTGCGCAACGAGTACTACCATCCGCGTTGATCACCTCTATAAAGACATCAATTGCCGAGGATGGAAATTGTTCCACAATGATTGCCGGAGTCAATGCCTCTCTTATCACCTTTGATAGTTCTATCTCTCTTCTCGTGGGCGCGGGCGACTTCCTCTCTTCAACCGAAAAAGGGGTCATGTGGTATCTACATCTTATGACAGCTCTATTGGGCAGGGCCAAATGTCTAGGATGTACCTCGCGCGGTCCGTAAACAGCTGCATAAACTTTAGTATGGCCCTGTTCAACGTAAGCGGAGCCATCGGCATTCTCCAGTATCCCGACCTTTATTTTGATCTCCCTTATTTCGTCTGGCCTTCTTCCGTCAAGCCTCCTCCCATCAGGGGTTATTAGTACGAGCTCCTTGCCCCCCATACTCAACAGACGTCAACCCCTCCTTTCCAATTGTAACATGAGCTGAATGCGTTGTGTAAGCCCACTTATGTGGGCCTCCTCATCGATTTTCCTTATGACTCTTTCCGCCAAGAGTTCCGATGTCGGGTCTTTGCCCTTTATCCATATGAAGCCGTTTTGTCCTGTCACTATTTTACATCCCGTCTCTTTTTTAACCAGATTTATCATAGAGCCCTTCCTGCCTATAAGCCTTGGTATTTTAGCGGGGCTAACTCTGATGAGCCTCCCATCAGTTACCTTACCCAACTCCCTACCCTTGCAAGAAACTATGGCATCTGAGTACCTATCAAATCTCACGACTTTGCACACGACGGCATCCCCTACATCCAAATACTTAGATAGATCTTCGGTTAACGCGTTTTTCTGAGGAGGTAATACCTCTGCAGCTTGTAGTATGGCCTTGTATGAAGAGTTTATGTCGAGCACGTAGGCCGTGGGCAAATAATCCACGACGATCCCTATGACTACGTCGCCTACCTTAGGTATGTAAGGTCCCTGCAATGGTACCACCCTTATGACCCCCCTCTTGCTCTCCACGATCCCAATAGTGGTGGCGAACAGCTTGTTGCCCTCCTTGTACACATAGGGGCCAGCTGTGTAGTCTCCCTCCGCCAAGAGCTCTCCTGGGACTACGACGTCCCAATCCTTAACGTAAATGGGCATGAACCTCAACTCTTGCTTACAACCTTGATTTCAATGTCTCCTTGTGTCATTTTATTGAGCTTATCAATAAGTTCTAACTGCAATCCGGCGGGGACCTCTACCTCGCCCTTCCAAGAGCCATCTCCCAGCCATTGACTTTTTAGCACCTCACCGTAGCGAGGCACTATAGAGTAGACCTTGCTGGCGTGCTGTGGAGAAGCCCTTATCTCTAGCAACGTCTTCGAGATCTTTATGGGGGTCTTGGTTCTCAGAACCTTGATTATCTCTAGTGCTTGTTCTTTAGCATCTTTGAATGGGTCTATAGAGACCTTAACCTCATCCAATAACAGCTCTACTCTGGTCGGAGGCAATGGTAGCCCGGTCTTCGAGTCGACGCAGTTCCTCGATATATAGGCTATTATTTGCTTACGCTTGCTTTCTATGAGCTCTTTTCTTTGCTTAGCTGTTAGCTGTATCTCTCCTCGTTGGATTATGACCTTGCCTATTTCGTAGGGATCGAGGGTCTTAAAGGTCTTCTGAAGCGCCTCTCGCGAAGCCCTCAACCCCTTCTTGGCATCTTTGTATATCACGTCGCTTATCATAGCCTCTCTTACGTCGACTTTCGCTCCTTGTTTTATCTGCCAGGCTTTTTCAGGGTTTATAAGTATCTCAAACCTTTCCGATCCGAGGACGAGCCTTGCTATGGAGTGTTCGCTCTCACTCATAACTATTTCATCCGTTCCCTAAACTTCTCTATTAACTCTTTGACATCCTGGACCTTTAGCTTATCGAATCGCCCAGTCTTGACTTCGGCTATTGCTATTTCGATTTTCTCTACGCTTAACCCTCCTTCGACTACGGCCTCCATGCATTTTAACGCCAACATTATACCGTCTTCTACGCTTAGCCCTTGGCTGTAATGTTTTTCGAGGATCTCCGTGGCCGTTTGTGAGCCAGCACCTATGACTACGGCGTAGTAGCCTGCGTATGCACCACTAGGCTCCGTCATGTAAAGCCTGGGCCCAGTTCTATCGACGCCAGCTATTATAAATGACACACCGAAAGGTCTAACTCCTGCGTGTTGAGTGTATAGTTGCTTGAGGTCGCTTATCCGACGTGTTAGGACCTCTACGTCTATGGGCTCATCGTATATCAGCCTGTATATTTGTGCCTCTATCCTAGCCCTATCGATCAAGACACGTCCATCGGAGGCCAATCCGGCATAGGCTATTCCCACATGATCGTCCACTTTCCATATCTTCTCCATAGTTTCAGGATCGACGAGCGGCGATATTCTCTTCTTCTCTACGGCGACCACTACGCCATCTCTGCATCTTATGCCTAAAGTCGTCCACCCTCTTTTAACTGCCTCGAGCGCGTATTCGACTTGATACAACCTTCCCTCTGGCGAGAAGACAGTTATTGCCCTGTCGTACCCCAGCCCTGGTGGCGTGAACATGTTAGCAGCCCCTCCATGGCGTTGGGAATGGCTCAGCCTAAGATAACTTATTTACTCTAATAACCTTTTCGCAATATGAGGGGCCTTTAGGCTGTAAGCCCATACGGGGCACGTGTAGTTACATTCACCGCAAGCTGTACACTTCTCTGTTGAAACTTCGATACCCTCTTGCCTTAATTCTATGGCCTTGTTGGGACACGTAGCAAAACACAACATGCACTTAACGCAGGCCAAAGCACGAGCTGTACCTCTAAAAATTTTAAGCCAATGCCTACTCTCTGCCTCTATAATTATCTTCTCTTTCTCTCTCATTAAAATTGCAATACTTCTCTCTTTGTCCAGTAATGTCACTTGTCCGCCTTCATCGTGTACTTCGTACATGGTCTTTAATATGCTAAGCAATCTCTTAAAATCGTCTTCTTTTTCGATTCGAACCTCCTTTTTCTCGTACAAGTACCTGGCCTGCCTCCTGTGCATCTTCTTCTCTCCCGACCTCAACCACCTAGGGGGCTTAAAGCGCCACCTCCACAGGCCTAGCTTCACTTCCTGTTCGCTCAAGGAGAGGGACTCGGATATTTTCTTTAAATACTCATGCCATGAAGGGCCTATGATTTCTTCGACTATTCTCATTTCAGCTAAGTCCATGCTAGGGCAGACCCAACAACCTATTCGCTCAAGCCCTTTGTAATACAAGGGGTTTAGCTCGACCCCCTCTTTAAATAGATATAACCACACGTTGAGCGTGCTCCAATCGTATATCGGGGAGATGCCCACCTGTCCCTTAACCCATATGCCTTCCCACACAGCGCCCTGTCTCCTTCTCTTCGCTGATTCCATCTCACGTAAGCCGATGAACGTTAAGCACCTGCCTCCCAAGCTCTTTATAGTATATGCGATAGGCGCTAACTTGCAGGTCTTGCAACACCATCTAAAGTCTCGGGCTGGAGGGCCGAAGAGATCGAGTGCCTTGAAAAAATCTACGAACGAGCTTACACTTATCGTCTTGTCTTCAAGCCTTAATTGCCTTAAGATTCTCTTTATGTAGTTTATTGTCTCAGGATATTCTATTCCAGTATCAGTGAACAACACGTAAAACTCTTTACCCAAGCTTTCTAAGGCTTTTTTGACGAGTAACAGCGTGGCTAAGCTATCTTTACCTCCAGAAAAAGACACAAGCACGGGGTCGTCGCTCTTTCTGCAGACCTCTCGTATAAAGGTTATGGCCTTCCTCTCCATCATTTCGAGAAAACTTCTATTAGCATCTACTGCGTCGCCCCACGAGGCCTTCTTTGCTAATACCTCCGCGTCTTTGGCCTCAGCAAAACGCCTAATCTTGGCAATCATACCCCTTCTCTCACTTAATTTTTGCTTGAAGCCTCTAGCAATCTTGCCCACTGCTATTGCCTTCCACTCCTCGTTTACCACGTATACGAAGTCCCCCTCACGTATGTCCTCATCATAGTCTTTAACGCCTGGCGCCAATAGGTTCCTTCCTTGCACTACTATTGCCTCTTCAGCACCTCTATCGACTAAGATCCACTTTTTCGCTCTTTGCTTGGCCATCCTCCTCGCTCCTTCCATGTAGGGAATGAAGCAAAACGCCCCTCCTCTTACATCGTATTCCCAAAGGCCTAATACATGACCGTCGACTATTACCTCGTAGGCCGCGTCTATGTGAGGTACCTTATTGAGCAATGATATCTTGTCGTCCGGAGCTATGAGAGGTGCTACACCTTCGCCGTATTGCTCATTCACTGTCCGCCAAAGCCTATTTCTTTCTTCAGCGAACATCGGCTTTACGTTACTTGGCGGGGTTACCTTCACCTCCTTAATCACTTTCCTGTCGTTGCACAAATCACATCTCTTTGAGAGCAGAGGGACGTTGCACTTCATGCACCAATAGAGGTTACTGCTTGCCATTCTTAACGACCTTGTTATTTCAAGGGGTTAGCCTTGTCCTGTCGCGCGGGAAGAGAACTACCTCTCTTATGTTTTGCCTACCAGTCAGCACCATGAGGAACCTTGAAAGCCCTAACCCCCAGCCAGCATGAGGCGGCATTCCGTAGTCAAAGACCCTCAAGTGCTCTTTAAAGCTCTCGACCTTGAGCCCCTTGCGTTTAATGCTTTCTTCGAGCTCTTCTCGAAGGTATATCCTGCTTCCGCCGCTTGCAAGCTCTATGTGACGCCACATAAGGTCGAAGCTCTCGCACATTTTCTCGTTATCCCGATGAGGCTTTATGTAGAAGGGTTTTGCTTCGCTTGGCCAGTCAGTTATAAAGTAGTAACCACCGTACTCCTTACTTAGCTCTCTTAGAGCTGGAGCTGTTAAGTCATCGCCCCATTTTATGTTTACTCCTTCCCTTTGCAGAAGCTCTATAGCTTCAGAGTACGTAATTACTGGGAAGGGAGTATCGGGCTCCTTAAAATCACCATGAATTTTCTTCAACTCCTCGTAGTACTCCCTTCTAAGGTGTCGATACACATAGACTATGCATTCTTCTAAAATCTTCATGACATCCCTATAGTCCATAAACGCAGCCTCTATGTCGACCGACACGAACTCATTGAGATGATAAGGAGTGTTGGATTCTTCAGCTCTAAAATAGACCCCTATCTCGTATACCCTCTCAAAACAGCTTGTCAGAATCTCCTTGTAAAGCTGAGGGCTTTGAGCAAGGTAGGCCGTTCTTTCAAAGTATTGTACTCTGAATAGCTCTGCGCCACCCTCGGTTGCTGAGACGAGTATCTTTGGCGTTATGACTTCGATGAACCCTTTTTCGTCTAAGAACTTTCTTAAGGCCTTTAAAACTTCATGTTGTAACTTAAAGATGAAGGCCTCACTAGGCCTCCTCAAGTCCATGAACCTAGAGCTCATACGCGTCTCGAAGTCCGCTGGAACTTTGCCTGTAACTTCTAGAGGTAAAGGCGCTTTAGATGGACTAAGCACCTTAATCTCACGTGGTAGTACCTCGACTCCGAGCTTACTCCTCCCACTTCTTTTTACGATGCCCTTTACTGCTATGACGCTTTCACGAGTTATTTGAGAGGCCTTTTCCAACAAGTTTTGATCAACAAGTTCCTTCTTGATCGTTATCTGGACGATGCCAGATGAGTCCCGTACCAATAAGAACTTGATGCTACCTAGATCCCTTACGTCATGAAGCCAACCCATTAACACTACTTCAGACCCGTCTGGTAGCAACGCAACTTCAGAGTTTCTATGAGTCTTCCTCCATGACTCCATGAGGTCTATGGCAGGCATCACCCGTCAGAAGCGCTATTTATCAAGTAGCAATATAAACGATTTCTCCTACCAACTCACGTATCACTTCTTCCAGCACCTTTGCATCCGCGGGCAACCTCTTTAAGTCCTCTGGCGCGATCTTGACGGTACTTTCACACGAGCCGTCCGGTAACCAAATGGTGTTTAGTGAGATTACTTTGGCTGGAAACAATAGCTGGCTCAAGAGGCTTCTTAGAGAGGTAGTTTTCTCAACTACTCTAACATTAACCCCTTTTTCGTCGCTTAGCGCCTTACCTATCTTTCTCCAAAGGGTGGCGAGCCCCCTATTTTTACACCCAATAAGCACGACCAATAGGCCGTTCTTCTGGACAGCTTTATGGAACGTACAGTCCTTAAGTTGTGGATATTTTCCTTCGTTATTCAGAAACCACTTAGCAACCTCTATATCAAGCCTCGTTATCTCGCCCTTTCTCAACTTTTCATCGCAAGTCTTGCATAAGAGTCCTGTCTTCAAGCAAAAGTAGCATATTGGGAATTGCAACTCGTACCCCTCACTCTTTCGATAATGTTATCACTATGGTGCTTAAGCTAACGACGTCCCCCCTCTCTGTCACGATCCTCTCGTTACCAAGCTCTAGACTCTTAACCTTAGCAGTAGGAATAAATTTTTCCTTTACGATATTTGCGACGTCAACGGCCTTCGATATCGCCCTCCCTCTGGCCCTTATAGTCACTTCGCCGAACCCTTGGTGAAATAGTGTGAGGCACGCGAGGACGTAATTCATAGTGGGTTTCTGTCCAACTATCACGACGTTCTCTTTCATACCCTCTCCCAATTTTTCGCTATCTTACATTAGAGTCTGGGGTTATAATGCTTCTTAAACTCATCCCACGTAAAGTCAAGGATAAATTTATCTGGTAGACCCTAAAGAAGAGCTCGGGAGGTCTCTCCCATGCCGATAGCTGATCCGCTTAAGTTGCAGATAGCCCAAAAGAAGTTGCTGATGGTGAAAATCTGTCGAAGGTGTGGCGCTCGAAACGCTCCTACAGCTGAGAGATGTCGGAAGTGCCGCTCCTATGACTTAAGATGGAAGAAGCGCTCAGTACAGAAGTAACTTTAAGCTCTGCGGCCTCCCCTCTCTTGGAGGGCCGGTAGTTCAGCTGGTTAGAACGCCCGCCTCACACGCGGGAGGTCCCCGGTTCAAGTCCGGGCCGGCCCATCACTATCACGAGTCAAGAACAACTTGTTATAGACTTTTTCGATTAGCTCTTTCACTTCTCTTATTTGTGCTGTCAGCTCTGCTTGCTCGTCAAAATTTCTCCTTCTCTCGCTTAAGTTGCCCAGTTCCTTTCCTTCTTTTACCCCCTTTTGGGGGAATATCGTTATTATGTTCGCTAACGCTCTTTCGATGTAACTTCGAGGGATGCCCAACTCCGCCATCATTTCCTCGATCTTTTGTAGTTGGATGCCGTGGCTTAACAACACCTCTAGTAAGTTCTCTAAAGTCAATTTTACCACCTTACTCCTCACTCCGATCACCAAAGATGTACTTTCTAAATATTTTGTAATATAGCTCTCTAATGGTGAAGGGGCTAACGTTTAATATGGAGCTTAAAGATTTTTGTGTCAGCACGTCTTTCCATTGATGTTTTAAAACCAAGATTTTGTCAGCAGTATATACAGCTGTGGCTACAAGCGATAAAGGACTTTTGCTACATTTAACTTTTTTAAGCAATAGAGAAGCCTCACTGTAGAGCTCTTTTGAGTATAGGTGAGAATCTATGTTATTTCTCAACAACTTTTCCTTGACCCTCTCATCTCTCATAATCTTTCTTATAGCGATGGATAACAACTCCTCTGGGTTTCTAGGCTTTAAAACGACGCCTAGGACCTTTCTTAACAAGAAGATTGCTCTGAATATGTCGCTGATAGAAATGCTTACGCCCATCTTCCTTAAGTGAAGTATTATTTGCTTTAGAGTTAGGTCAAAATTTCTATACCTTTCCCTCACAGCTACATAAAAGCTGGCCGTCATTAGCGCTACGTGATTTTTCCTCGTGCTCCTCAATCTTAAGACAGCGTTGTAGTACACCTCTAGAGACCTTCTCTTGATAGTTGATGATAATTGAACCGGAAGGAGCGAGCATAGGGATAGCAAAACGGCGTAAGCTCTTCGGATTGCCCTTAAAGAGAGCTTGTCTATGCAATATCGCTGGACGAAGTCTAACTTGCTAAAACGCTCCATCGCCTTAATCTTTTCGATATTGTCATTGCTAAACGCATTACGCCAAAATATCGGAACTTTAAAAGGTGTTTTGTTGAGCACTTCAAAGTGTTGTGCACCCCTCTTACCACAGGCCGTCAAACTACGAGGTGGGAACGTCTTAGTTTCCTCATAGACGAGCCCGCAGGCCTCACAGACATACTCTCCGCTTTCTGAGAGGATTAAAGTCCCACCGCACTCCTCACAAGTTGCTCTAAGCAATTTTCATCACTAAGGCCCGCAACTTAAAATTAAAAATTAAAGTTTGTGTTGTACTCACTAAACGAGCATTAACAATAAAGCTTCCGGAAAAGGGTAGGCGCATGTTGATGATATTTTAAAACTATAGGCAGAGAGAGGTCAGTGAAAGTATATTTTACAGCAATTTAATACCCAAGTAAACTTTGTCCCCCATTTTAAACTTTTTGTGGAGTCCTTTGCCCTCCATTCTGGCTTGAAGCCCCCCGATGGATCCATAAACAAAGGTCCTCTCCTCTTTTCCGCTCTTGATCTTTTCAATGCTGTATATCGTGCATAGGAGCAGGCCATTCACGTCGTGCTCGATGTTAGGATCTGTGCTTATGACTAGGCGTATTTTTTCTCCCCCCTTTAATTGTAGAAGAGGGTGAGGGACCTCTAAGCTGATATTCGTGCCATCCAATGTAATCAATTTGACTACGCTTAAGTCCTTTGATCCGCTTTTTTCTACCTTACTAACCTCGGCTTCGACGTCCATCAAAATGCCGTTTGCCATTTAGCGCACCTCGCAAAGAGAAATACCTCATTGAGGATATAAATTAATTTGCGTCCCCTACAAACTCTAGGCTCGGCAAAAAGCTGTGAGGTGTTGTATGAAGTGAGTAGTTTTCAACCCCTGGCCGTGCGGAGGTTCTCGACAGAGTTGTCTTCCTTATTAGACAAAAAAGTAAGGGTTATTACAGCAAGCGGTTCATCGTATGAGGGCAAGCTCATAGCTTACGACCAGAGCACTCTGACGCTCATATTAGCGAGCGCTAAAGACGAGAAAGGGAATGCGTATGCAAGGGTACTCATTAACGGCCATTACGTAGCTCAGATCTTAAGACTGGAAGAGCCCTTCGACCTTAAGGGTCTAGCAGAAGCCCTTGAAAAAGCCTTTCCGAACATGGTTGTCCTACACGAAGATGTCGGCGTCATAACGGTAATGGATAGAGTTAGAGTGACGGAGTCAGGAGTTATTGAGGGCTCAGGACCAGTAGCTGAAAGAGTTAAGAAGATATTTGAGGAGTTCATAGCTTCGAAGCAATCTCAAAGCAAGACGTGATATGAGCTTTGAAGTTTTAGACAAAGACCTGGCGGGGAGATTGGGAAGGCTTAGGACAAGGAGAGGTACGATAGAGACTCCTTACCTCTTTCCAGTGATAAATCCATTTGACACTACGATAACAGTGAAGGAGATCGAGGAGCTTGGATTCAACGCCTTTATAACGAACATCTTACACGTACGAAGAGCTTTTCAAGAGCTCAAGGTAGTTGACGTACACGACCTACTAGGCTTTCCCGGGCCCGTAATGACAGATTCGGGGGCTTATCAATTACTAGTCTATGGAAACGTCGATATAACTCCTGAGGAAGCTGTAGTCCTACAAGAAAAGTGCGGTAGCGACATAGCAGTGATACTTGACTATCCTACGGGGGCAACGTCTTATGATGAAGCTCTGCGCAGAGTAAATGAAACCATAAAGAGGGCTAAGGCCTTGCGCTCCATCAAGAGCGATGAGACTGTGTTATGGGTCGGACCCGTCCAAGGAGCACCTTACATAGACCTGGTAAAGTACTGCGCCAAACAGCTCTCGACATTAAACTTCGACATCTATGCGATTGGAAGCCCAACGACAATTATGGAAACATACAACTACGAAGCATTGGTCGACATCATATATACTTCCAAGGTAGTGTTGTCGCTAGAGAAACCAATACATTTGTTTGGTGCAGGCCATCCAATGATGCTTTCGATGGCCGTAGCATTAGGTTGCGACCTCTTCGACTCTGCCTCTTACATCCTCTATGCCAAGGAGGACAGATACGTGACACCTTACGGCACCTACAGATTACGGGATTTGGAACACTTCCCTTGCTCATGTCCCATATGCTCGAAGCATACACCGCAAGAACTCACCGAAATGCCATCAAGTCTACGTGTAAAGTTGCTAGCCTTGCATAACCTCTACACAATTATAGGCGAGATTCGGAGGATCAAACAGTCGATAAGAGAGGGATCGCTATGGGAGTATGTCTCTTTGAGATCAAGAGCTCATCCAAGGCTTTTCCTGGCCTTCTTAAAGTTCAAGAGATATAGACATTTTCTTGAACGTCTTGACCCTAGGACCAAACCCTCCATCTCTGGTTTGTTTTTCTACGATTATTATGACGTCTTTAGGCCTAAAGTCATAAGACACTTTAAAAATCTTAAGAACTGTCTGAGTCATTTTCATGGAAAGGTCTTGGTTCTAATACCCAAGGAGGACGATCCGCTATTCGACGGCTTCGTTAAAAAACTAATTGAGAGAATAAGTCACGGCTTTAAAAATCATAAAAACGTCAAAGTGCTCCTCTACGATTACCCTTTTTGCTTAGTCCCTCTCGAGCTTAATGGAGTTTTCCCCCTGTCACAATATGAGGCACCTAGCAAGCTTGATGCGTTATCTAAAATGTACGTGAGCTCTAAGGCGAAAAAGCTTCTAAGGATTTTCGAGCCCAAAGCAATACTCCTTTATAATGATGTAAGACGATGGAGCAAGTACTTGGAGGTTGCATGCAAGGGGTCGTGTAACAATGTTAAAGTCCTACACTCAAAAAAACTTTACACCACCGAGGATCTAGAGAACCTACTCCTCTTATTGAGGGAGCTTATCGAAGGTCGTTAAAACAACTCGATGATCTAATCACTTTAAATGTATAGAGCACTCATCTCCGTGACTTTTTCCTGCCTTCTCCTTAGGCTCTCCTCTATTTCGGCTTCTATTCTTTGTGCATCTCTTATCAACTCATCGACGTCCACTTTAACTCCGTACATTTCACTGAAGTACTGAATGGCTATTGCTGCGGCCATAGGGTCGGGCCTTGAAGCATTAGCATAGGCCAATACCGCTAAAGCTGGGAAATTTAATTGCTCAAACTTCATGAGCATCAGTGCCAAAGGGCCTGTGATGTACAGGCCACTATCTAATACTCTATACCCTTGCTTAAGCACCTTGTCTATGGCCTTAGTAGTAGCTGCGAACTTTGCTCTCTCGCTCTCTCCCTCTTTTCTGACCCTTAGGTCAAGGCCTCCAATGAGGAATGCCTCAATAAATGTTTCAGAAATCCATTCACAGATCTTATCTACGAACACGTACAAGTCTGGCATTGGGGGCATGAACTCTACTAGCATGAAGACATAGTTTTGGTATCCAAAGAGTTGCATAGGAGTTGCGAGCCTGTTGCCCTCCATCCACACGTAAGGAGGCATTCTCTTTAGCATAATAAAACCTAGGGGCTTAGCGTTTAACGCACGAATCATGTGCCTAACGGCTATATACCCCGCGATCCCCATCCCTTGAAATCCTGTGACGAATATCGAGTCCCTAGGTATGCGCTCCTTCAACACGACGCTCACTGACATATAATGCGGCCCCCTTTGAGTCATATTAGAATGCTAAGGTCGGGCTTAAGTGTAGTCCTTCGAGCATAGGCTAAAACCTTTCGGCTCAGCAAAACAAATGTGCGCATCTCTCCTGCGGTAGTAGGCGACTCGCTAACCAGCTATGTTGGTCTATAAAACGCCTTAGTTGAGACTAGTACGATGATGACGTCTCATTGTATTAACGAAGACTGTGTTAAAGTGCTGTTTAAGAAAGAGAGGACGGTCATCATCGTGAGATGTCGAGGCGATGAACCGGATTTAGTGGGTAAGGAGGCGTGCAGGGGCAAGCTCCTCCTAAGGTTGTCATTGCTAAGCGGAAGCTCAAAAAAGACCCTTCTTCTAGTCCAAGAGAAAGGCTCTCTCGTAAAATACAGCCCCTCGACCATAAAATTATTGAGCGATTACTCTCATAGGCTCTCTAAACTTAGGAAAAATTTCATGAAGCTCTGGACCAAGCAATCCTTCCACGATCCTCGATGCTCTTACTCATGCGTACTGTATAGGAGTGTTGCTGACTGTAAAGATCATCTATCATTTTTTGACAATACAGGCCTCGCCTATACCAACCCCCTTGCCTTTTATGACTTCCTACGTCTAGCTTTCTGCGAGGCCAATAAAGTGCGATGTAGGAATAGAAGGTGCGCTAAAGAGCTCAAATCTCTCCTAGCATCCTCTCTAAAGGAAATCGAAGAGTCGCAATTTGTTCTCCTATCTAAGAACAGTTATTATATGTTTGAAAATGAAATTTATAAAGAGATATTTCGTCCACAGAAAGTTATGAAAATAGCTTTTATCGACGAGTACCACAAAGGATTTCCAATTAAAAGTTACGAGGTAGACGTCTTCGATATAGAGATATACGACTTTCAATCGTCTGAACACCTATACCGCGTATCGTTAAACTTGCCTTACGCAGCAAAGTACCTCTCAGATATGTTAATTGATAGCGTCGGTGGAGGGATCCTAGACAAAATGATAAGGCAAGACTCTTTATGGTACAAGATATGCCTTTTAAAGGACATGTTCGAAGACATCGTGAAGACCAAGGGCTTAGTCCGCGGGGATGACCCTTTGATTAAGAAGGTCGCGCTCTTCTCAGCGTATAGAGCCTTGGGGGTTCATAAATTGATGCCTTTTTTACTGGATGGGCACGTCGATGAGGTTTACCTCGACAAGCCTGGGACAAAGGTGTACGTAGATCATGAAGAAGTTGGGAGATGCGTGACCAATGTAACACTAACGAGCAAGGATGTGCAACGCTTTATAAATCACGTGTTGCTTGAAAGCAAATTGCCACTAAGTTATTTAAATCCTTCACTGAAGTGGAACCTAAGGTTAGGCGATTTTATCGTCAGGACATCAATAGATGTACCTCCTCTTTCTCACGAAGGTCCCTCGCTCGACCTTCGAAAGCTAAGGCATAGGGTCTACACAATAGTGGACCTTGTCCTCAATAATGTATTGTCGTTAGAAGAGGCAGCCTTCTTAGTTTTGCACGTTATAAATAGGAGAAACATCATAATTTGTGGTGAACCTGGGACCGGAAAAACTACGCTAATGAACGCTCTTGATTTGTGCACCCCCAAATACTGGCGTAAAGTCTACGTAGAGGACGTCGTTGAGAGCTTAGATCAAAGAGACCAAGGTCGCCATCAACTTAGACTTTATGTTGAGCCTTTTGAAGTGGCAGAGAAGACTCGTAAAAAATCTATGGAGATAATAAAGCTTTTGCACAGAACTCCCGACTGGGTCTGCTTAGGGGAGTTGCAGTCAAAGGAACACTTCAAAGCTTTATTTCACGCTGTGGCAGCGGGTCTTCGAGGAGTACATACATGCCACGCCTCCTCGGCCTCTGGCTTAATAAGGCGCCTGCTACTGCATTGCGGTATCTCGAAGGAGGATTTGAGCGGCATAGACTTAATAGTCCACATGGTGAAGTGTTATCGGGGCTCTAAAATTCTAAGGCGTGTCGCAGAGGTGTGGGCTATTGGTACCTTAGAATCGACCTCCACCGACCCCCTCGACATCCCTCTAAGTTTGATATTCAAATGGAGCCCCGAAAGAGATTTACACAAAATCATCTTAGACGACGTTTTTAAATCACCCTCGATTTTCAAGCTTTTAGGGCTAGGAAATAGTCATAATACGTTGAGAAGGGAATACGAAGAGTTAAAGGCGTTGTTTAGTTCACTAACATTAAGCCCCCCATCAGACGTCGAGCATTTCACGAAGGCTTTTGATGACTTTCTTAAAAAACTCACAAAAGAGGGTGTGTATGCTATCTGAGCCTCACATGGTTCTTTTATCATCAATTTTGATAGCGACTTTCAGCGCGATTTTCAGTTATCAGATAAAAGAATTCAAGAGGCAGGGTTTTGTGGTTGGACCAAATCCTTTGTTAGTGAAAATGGCATCAATAATGCATCACATATATCGCAATAGCCCGTCGGCATTTATAGCTTTAACAAGGTTAAACGACTCGTGTGATGTATTAACTCCGCAAATAAAATTGCTCGCCCAAAAACTCTCTTTGGGACGAAACATAGAGACCTCAGAGCTTAACCCTCCCTTCTTCAGCATAATTTTTTCTGACCCTCTCTCCCAAGATAGAGAGAGGATCAACGCTCTTTTATTTCAAGGAGTTGTAAGAGACTTGCGGAGTAGGTTGTTCACAACTAACGTTAGAAATATCATCACATTGGTGCTGACTGGCATAACCATAGCTCCCGTGCTCGTAACTCTCTTAGCCCTATTCCACCAAAGAGAAGCGCTTAGCTTGCTACCATTAGTGGCATCACTGTTTTATGGTATTGTCTTGCAACTAGTAATCATAGTCTTGAAGCGGTATGCAAATATTTTAGTTTAGGTGATCGACGTGACTTTGATCAAGAAAGCCGTCCTCTCGTCTCTGATATTCGCTTTAAACTACTTCCTCTTCTCCTCCTCAATAACATCAAACTACTTCCTCTCCTCCTCTTGTTCCCTTGCAATAGCTCTCTCCGTTTACATAGTTATGAAAAGCTGTATCGAAGTAGTCACGGAACTGAACAACCGCTTTACCGATTATGAAGCCCTTCATTTACTTATCATCAGATTTATTGAGTCCTTAAGCAATCGGAGGAATTTGCCTTCTTTATTGGAAGAAGCCTATAAAATGTCCTACAAGAGGTCAGAGGCTTTACTCAAAGCGAGGGAAATGGTAAAAGTTATGCTTTGCAAGAAAATATTGAAAGTCAAGAGTGCACGTGCTTCAGGAGGGACAAGGCCTTCATCGCCCTTAACGAGGCTCGCCCTCTCATTATTAGAAAAGCTTGACTTCATCGATGAAATTTCTTTGAGAAGTCTCATGATATCATTGCATGACCTGAGCTTTTCGCTCTGCCTTAACGCTAAAAAGTTAAGGGATCTCATCGCTGTCGAGAAGTTGAAGTACAGGGTGTTGCAGATTGCCTCGGCCATGGCTCTAGGCTTTATTATAAAGGCCTTCTTTACACTTGCGAAGTTTACGTCCACGAATCTCACGGCCAGTGTTTACGTCTTCACATCATTTGCTCTATTATCCATAACGATTTTCACGCTCTTCACTTACATAATTCAGTTGCATCACCCGTCTCTCAAAAACTTGGCCGTCTGCTTTACGATCTTTGCTGCTCTGATATTTCCACCTCTCTATGGATGGGTTTAATAGCCCTTCGTCTTACAAGAAATCGTGAAACGTATGCCCGAGAACGATAAAAAGAGCGTTAGAGGGTCATTGCTTTTGGAAGAGGGCATGCTCATAGGTATTTCGGTAGTGTTACTCTCGATAATTTTGTCTATGGTTGTAGGGCTTTTAGGAGGGGTTAATGCAACGCTGACTAATGCTGGCAAAGCTACTGGAGATTTCTTATCCACAGTTGTTCAAAAGTTTGAAGAGATCTTTAGGCAGATCACGAGCTTTTTCAATCTCCAATAACAAGTCAAGTCTTCCTTCTTTCTCAAGTTCTACGAGCCAATCTACGTCTCTCCTCTCTCCTTTGCCTTGAAGTATGCATAGAATTTCCGAGACTACGTCTTCTGCTGAGCGACACGTACAATTGACTTGCCAGACTTTTTTCTTACCGTAGTATCGTAAGGCGTCAGAAAGGCATATGCCCAAGAGCTCTGCTTGCGCATTTTCTAAACATTTTCTCAGCGGCCACCTCCTCTCGACCCCTCTCTTCAGGATGATGAGGGGGTGTACTCTTAAGACCAGCACCTTGTCTATGAGCTTTCTCGGAAATATCTCAACGACATGGCTATCTAAGACGACACCCTGCCGTTCTGTGAGGTACGTTGCGAAGAACTCTCTGGCCCTCTTTATGTCTACGATAAAACTACCTCTCTCCTCATCTAGACTTTTGTACAACTTTTCTTCGACTATCACTTTTGCAACGTCAGTGTAATGGTAATTAAGAGTTTCAGCTAACCTTTTTGCTGTCGTTGTTTTGCCCGTAGAAGGAGTCCCGGTTATCAGTACTCTCGAGCCGTCTTTCATCATTATTCATAAAAAATTGATTAGTGACGTTTTAGTCTTTCTCTTTCTCTTCGCCTTCCTCCTTCTCTTTAGTCCCTGTTCCTGCTTTTTCCTTCGCTGTCTCGCTTCTAGCAGCTGCTATCACGTCGTCTATGCGCAATATCATGGCGGCTGCTTCTGTAGCGGCCTTTAGGGCAGTTGCCTTGACAGCCAAGGGCTCTACAACGCCCATCTTGAGCATGTCAACGGGCTTCCCTGTGTAAACGTCTACGCCCACGTAGTAATTGCCCTCCTTCTCGTGCTCTGCGCGTAGGGCCATCATCACGTCTATCGGATCGTGCCCTCCATTCTCCGCCAGAGTCCTCGGTATCGCCTCTAGGGCGTTAGCGAAGGCCTCTATTGCCAGCTGCTCCTTTCCTCCGACTTTAGCTGCATATTCACGTAACCTCTTGGCCAGCTCTATTTCGATGGCTCCACCGCCAGGTACATAGCGTCCCCACTCGATTGCCCTAGCGACAGAGCTCAGAGCGTCCTTTAGCGCCCTCTCGGCCTCGTCTACGAACTTCTCCAGCCCTCCCCTTATCAGTATGGCCACGGACCTCGGGTTCTTGCAGTTTTCAACGAATATCAGCTTCTCGTCAGCAATCTTCCTCTCCTCGACGAGCTCAGCGTATCCTAGGTCGTTGGGCGTCAGGTCCTCGATGTTGGTTACAATCCTAGCGCCGGTGGCTCGAGCTAACTTCTCCATGTCCGACTTCTTCACCCTTCGAGCTGCTAGGATCCCAGCCTTAGCCAAGTAGTGCTGAGCTACATCGTCTATACCCTTCTGGCAGAATACGACGTTCGCGCCTATGTTCTTGATCTTCTCCACCATCCCTCTTAATATTTTCTCCTCTTCCTCTATGAAGGCCTTCATTTGAGCAGGGTCGCTTATCCTTATTTCCGCGTCGATCTCGGTTTTCTCTACTTCCAATGGGCAGTCGAGAAGCGCGATTTTCGCGTTCTCTATGCGCTTGGGCATGCCTGTGTGAACGACCTCCTTGTCCACTATGATTCCTTGGATCAGCTTAGTGTCCATGACGCTACCACCTTGCTTCTTGATCAACTGTACTTGGTCGACGTCGGCCACTAGCTTACCGTTTCTTTCTTCGACTATTTGCTTAACAGCTTTGACGGCCAGCTCTGCTAAGTAGTCCCTCGCGGCGCTCACCACCTTAGCGTGCATCGAGGTCTTGGCTATCAACTTCAAAAGCTCTTCGTCTTGGAGACTGACGGGCAAGCTTAGCTTCTCGAGCTCTTTCTGGCAGAACTCAAGCGCTTTGCCGTAGCCGTCTATTATGACTGTCGGGTGAATGTTCTTAGCCATGAGTTCTTCCGCTCTCTTCAATAACTCGCCTGCCAAGACCACGACCGTGGTTGTTCCATCACCAACCTCTTCGTCTTGAGCTTTAGCTATCTCCACGAGCATTTTAGCTGCGGGGTGCTGGACGTCCATCTCATCGAGTATGGTCGCGCCGTCGTTCGTTATCGTGACGTCTCCTAAGCTG
This sequence comes from uncultured Nitrososphaerota archaeon, assembly GCA_964562935.1. GTDB lineage: Archaea > Thermoproteota > Methanomethylicia > Nezhaarchaeales > WYZ-LMO8 > WYZ-LMO8. The sequence continues at coordinate 35,515 of CAZLVJ010000002.1, read as the reverse complement.
TCAACAAGCATTTTGTCCATGCCCCGTGGCCCCAAGGTAGTCTTGAGCGTCTCGGCTATGGCCTTCGCAGCAGCTATGTTGGCCCTCTGAGCTTCTCTGCCATAAGTCCTTGTAGCGCCCTCCTTCAATATTAAGACGGGAATGCCACTAACAGCGGCCATAGTACCATCACCTAACCTTAGCCTATCTTCTTCGGACAGTTATGAGAAGGGGCTTCTATATAATCTTTTCTAATGAAGAGCGGAGCTTTGTTTTATGCCTCACTTGTACAAGCTTGCGCTGAGCCAGCGGAGCACGTGCTTTACCGCTAAATTTATGTCCTCAGCCGTGACGGTTTTCCTCCCCGCATGGCGGGCCAGTTCTACAGCTTCTCGCGCGATGTCGAGGGCGACATCTTCAAGGATTTTGCACAAAGCTTTGACGGCATCGTCTCCGACGCGCTCAGCGCCAGCCCTCCTAATTATCCTGTCTATGGGAGCCAGAGGCAACTCCGCCATACTCCGCCCACCACCTAAATACTACTACCTCAACCTGAGGTTTTAAGCTACTAGCACCTTCTAGTGGAAGCTTTCGATTGAGAAAATTTAAAAATAAATACGCTTTAAAGCAGAAGAAGGCAGGCTGAAAAGACATGGGCAAGGTTAGGCCTGCATCCGTTAAGAGGTTAGCTTATCAAATATTCCAACAATACTACGACAAGGTGAGCCTAGATTACGCACAGAACAAAAAGCTGGTTTTGGAAGTGTCCACGATCAGGGCCAAGCACTTGCTAAACAGGGTGAGCGGATATTTGACTAGACTCGCTAAGCGGTACAAAGCCCCTGAAGCAGTTGCACAAGCTAAGACTTAAAAAACATTATTCATATATAAAGCGAATTCTTCTGCGGAATAAGTATGACAATGCAAAACTCGCTGACTTCTCATCCCTTAAAGGCTTCTTTAGCTTGATGTACATCGTGTGGCCCTCCACCTCCACCTCATATTCGTCAAATCCTAGGACTTCTCTTATTACTTCGTGGAAGTTGAATTGCTTAGGCTCGCCCCCAGCCTTTACCTTACATTGAGAAGGACAGGACTTTTCGCAAACCTTTTCATTTAAGAAGCATAGAGAAGGGCACGCGACGTCATTGTATCCGCTAAGTAACTGCGAAACAGTGTTGGCGCAACACGCCCTTCTTAAGAATATGAGTCCCTTGCTCAAAGCCCTCTCTCTGATTAGGGTTTGCGTATCGCCGTCAACTCTCACATCGACAAACCCACTCTTTAGTTTGCCAAGATCAACCCTTAAGTACTTGGTGACATCAATACCCTCACTTATTAATCTCTTCACTATATTTGGTGACAACCTTAAATTGCCGACGACGATGCCATAAGCCCCTGAAGCTTTCGCTTGCTCTACGATCTCGTCTACTTCTTCAGCTCTTAAGCCCGGTAGCAGGGGTCTTATGAAAATGAATGGCTTGAACCCTTTTCTTCTGAGCTTGCTCACGAGCTCTAATCTCTTTAGGGGATGAGGAGCCCTCCTTTCTAAGTACACGTACTGGCTCAGGCTCGTCACTGTAACTAAGATCGAGAGCTTAGAGCCGCCGACTCTTGCAAGTTCGTCGACGTTTTCATCGTTTATGACCATCTTAGTTGAGACTTGACAAGGATTTCCCAAGTACTCAACTATGGCCTTCAAGTACTCAAGGGTCTTCGGCAATATGTTTGGGAGAAAGGGCTCCGTTACGCTACCGAAGGCGAGGTAGGTACCCCACCTCGTTGGGTAAAAGTACTTGTTGAAGAGGAGGGCGGCTACGAGCTGAAGTCCGCTAAGCGAGTAAGGAGTAGCGCGTCCGCTAAAGCCCATGTCGTAAATATAGCAGTAGCTACATTGCATGGGACAACCAATGCCTGGATGTATCGTCAAGCCACAGCCTATTGGCTTTCGCCTAGAGTGCCAATCGCTCTTCGCCACCTTAAGCTCCTCATCTTTTAATTCCTTTTGGACTACCTTAAGCAACTCCCTCTTCAACTGCACAGGGTTGTTGGTGAGCGTTATCATAACCTCCTACGCATAGCCTTACTTTAACCTTTAAATACATTTACCGTCCCTCTTAAGAGGTGAGGGATGACGAGGCTGACCTGCTCTGAAGAATGAAGAAATGTACCTCAACTGACCTCAATTAGGGGGCTCATTGACGTGAAAGTTAAAGTAAGCTTTTTAGCTGTTCTTAGAAGTCTAGCGGGGACGAACTTTGTCGAGGTTGAGGTTCGGCAAGGGCTAAGCATAAGAGACGTAATCTATTTGGCGTGCAAAGACAACGAAGCCCTCTTCAAAAGGGTCTTCGACCCCAATGGAGAGAGGATTCGAAGCGATATAATAATCTTAGTTGACGGCGTTGACGTAAATCTAATAGGCGGTTTAGGCTCTTCGGCGGACAACATAAACGAGATAACGCTAATACCCTCAGTCCACGGGGGACTAACAACCTCGGCCGCAATAGACAGGGCGAAAAAGTTGCTAGACCTTCTGACGGATGGAAAAGATGAAGTGGATTTAAGGGTATTGCACATAAAGCTGAGAAAGGAATTGCCATCACAAGAAATTATTCAACTACTTGAGGACATTTTTAAGGGTACCGACGTCGTGTGGGCGACGTCGCGACCTGGGCTAGCTCTATCCCTGCTCCACGTGCTTTTCGTCTTCTATCATACGATCAAGGCCTTCGTTATGGGGAAGAACATAAGCAACAAGTTCAACATAGAGTTCCTATTGCGCCTCGTTTGCGAGGATCAAATAGCTCGCGCATTAGAAGTCGCGGGAATTGGCGATAGAGCTAGAGAGTTCTACCTTTACGTCATGTCACCAAGTAGAGAGACCTCTCAAGAGAGGCTCCAGGCTCTGTCCCCTCTTCCCGTAGAGAAAGTGGAACATCTTGACCTTTCTCGACCGTGTGAAGCAACATCATTGCTTAGAATCCTTCGTATAAGCGACGAAGAGCTACGCGCGACCACCTATAAGTCCTCGGCCTTGAGCCCTGAGCTGAAGGGCGTTTTGACAAGGATGTCCCTATTGAACACTAGGAAGTAGTTATCTTCACTATGGAGACCACGTCCTCCGGCCTCAATATGGATACTCCTACATCTTTGCCAATAATTTCTATCTGCAAAATCTTATCAGGGTTCTTCAAACTGACCTTTCTATTGACCTCTTTAGCTATCTCTTCTATAAGCCTCCGGCTACTTATGTTGGAGGCTCTCTTATTCACAGTTATCCGATACGTCTCGCCCTCGCCTATCTTCTCGTTGGCAAGCGATACGGCAACCCTTTTTATCTCTTCAACTTCATCGCTCGTAACAGCGTCTATTGGAGTGAGCTTAAGCGTATACCTAACGTCCCACGGCCTCTCCCTAGCTATCTCTCCTATCTTCTTAGAGGCCTCATAGGGATTCAGCCTAGTCTTCACCAATAATAGGCCGGGGACGAGGGCTCTACGCACCTCCAGTTGGTCGTCACCTAACTCTCGAAAGAGATACCACAACTCGCTGATGCAGTCGTCCTCTCTGTTTCGATACGTCGATACCAATAAGTTAAACTCCACCGACGACACCTTCGTGTGTGATTTAGAGAAAGAGGACCTTTAAAAGCTTCCCCAAGAATTTGGATCGGTAACTTTAAATAAAGCCATAATCTCCTCAGAAAGCGCTCTGGGGGCGCGAAAATGGAGGAAGAATGGGAGGAATGGGAAGAGGAGGAGGAATGGGAAGAGGAGGAATGGGAAGAGGAATGGTGATGACCCTCAATTCATTTTTGATTTAAGTTCCAAGGCCCGATGACTACGACTTTTGACCTGCCCAGCTATTAAGAAATGCCATCATTAATTATGTGGGATAAAAGGCTTATAGAACGCAGTGTATTGTAAGCTAACGACGAAGTGAGTGAACGCTGATGCGTCAAGGCATTGCGTAGCTCGATCTTACTAAATGGGTCTAGCCCCAAGGTGGAGACCTCATGCCCCGGATAGCTGTTATAGATAGAGACCTCTGTAAGCCGAAGGAGTGTTATAGGGAGTGCCTCCGCTTTTGCCCGCTCGTCAGAAATAAGGTAATGGTAATTGAGATCAACGAAGAGCTTCAGAGGCCGATGATAAAGGAGAACCTTTGTGTGGGCTGCGGCATTTGCGTCAAGAAGTGCCCCTTCTCGGCTATAACCATAGTTAACCTGCCAGAGGAGATAGAGCGCGAATGCGTCCATCAATACGGAGCTAATGGCTTTAGGCTTTACAGGCTCCCTCCGCCTAGAAGGGGCCAGGTATTGGGCTTAATAGGCCCCAATGGCACAGGAAAAACCACGATACTTCGCATTTTAGCTGGCGACCTCATACCAAACCTCGGAAACGTAGAGCTCCGACCGACAAAAGACGACGTCGTGCGCTTTTTCGCTGGCACAGAGCTTCAGCCCTACTTTCGAGACCTGTACTCTGGGAGATTACGCGCTGTTCATAAAATACAGTATGTTGACTTAATACCCAAGTATGTTAAAGGCACCGTCAAAGACCTCCTTATCAAAGTCGACGAGAGAGGCCTGTGGAGGGATTTAGCGAGGGAGCTCGACTTAATTGACATAACTAACAGGGAAATCTCAGCTTTATGTGGCGGGGAGTTGCAGAGGCTGGCCATAGCAGTCGCTTGCAGTCGAGAAGCCGACGTGTACATATTTGACGAGCCAGCAAGCTACCTCGACGTGATGCAGAGGCTCAAGGCCTCCAAGGTCATAAGGTCGCTCTCGCGAGAGGGAAAGGCCGTTATAGTCGCTGAGCACGACCTCGCCATCCTCGACTACGTATCGGACAAGGTGTGCATCATGTACGGTAAGCCAGGGGCATATGGCATCGCCTCACAACCGTACGGGGTTCGAGTGGGCATAAACATATACCTCGACGGCTACATACCCGGCGAGAACGTGAGGTTCAGGAGTGAGCCGATAAGGTTTAGGCTAAGACCTAGGCCCCGGGAGTCTCTAGCCGTTAACGAGCTTTTCTCATGGCCCTCTTTCAAGGTTAAGGTAGGAGGGGTATTCGAGCTCACCGTGAACCAAGGACTTATACATGAAGGAGAGGTAATCGGCATATTGGGCCCTAACGGAATTGGTAAGACCACGTTCGTGAAGTCCCTCATAGAGCGCGCATCAAAAGATGGAAAGAGCGATATGAAGCTAAGCTACAAACCGCAATACCTTACACCTGAAAGCGACGAAACAGTTTATGATTACTTGTTAAGAAACGTAGGAAGCGTGCTATCTTCTTCATGGTTCAAGAGTGAGATATGTCAACCGTTTATGCTCGAGCGCCTTTTTGATCGCAAACTTTCATCTCTTAGCGGTGGAGAGCTTCAGCGAGTTAGCATAGCATGTGCGCTGGCCAGGGAAGCCGACATTTACCTGTTAGACGAGCCTTCGGCTTACTTAGACGTCGAGCAACGACTAATAATGGCGAAGCTCGTTAGAAAAATAGTTGATGAGAGAAAGGCTGCAGCCTTCGTCGTTGAGCACGACGTCGTCGTAATGGATGCCGTCGCCGACTCGATAATGGTCTTTAGCGGTAAGCCTGGGGTCTATGGCATCGCGTCAAGCCCCATGGACTTGAGAAGCGGCTTTAACGCCTTCTTAAAGGAAGTCGACGTCACCTTTAGGAGGGACCTTCACAGCGGGAGGGTTAGAATAAACAAGCCGGACTCTTACCTTCACAGAAAGCAGAAGGGCATGGGGGAGTACTATTACATACCTGAAAGGGAGGAGGTAGAAGAAAGAGAGGAGTGACGAAGCAAACCATCGTGGGCTAAGGTTTATATCGTCATTTCACAGCTTTTATGCTGGGTGACCATTCATGCCGCAAAAAGTCACTATTAGCTTGATAAAAGCCGACGTGGGCTCCCTTTGTGGTCACCACGTCGTTCATCCCAAGCAACTTGAAGTGGCTCGCAAACGACTTGAAGAGGCTAAGAAAAACGGACTCATCATAGACTACTATGTCTTCAATTGTGGCGACGACCTAGAATTGCTAATGACCCACACTAAAGGAGAGGGTAATTCGGAGATCCACGGCTTGGCTTGGAATACCTTTAAGGAGGTTACCGAGAAAGTCTCAAAGCCTTTAAAGCTCTACGCGGCTGGACAGGATCTTCTCTCAGACACTTTCTCAGGCAACGTGAAGGGAATGGGGCCTGGGGTCGCCGAAATGGAGATAACCGAGAGGCCCAGCGAGCCGATAGTAGTGTTCGCAGCCGATAAGACCGAGCCCGGAGCGTGGAACTACCCCCTCTATAAGATCTTCGCATCGCCCGACAATACCGCTGGCCTAGTGATAGACCCTAGCATGCACGAGGGTTTCATATTCAGGGTCATGGACGTCGTAGAGGGAAAGGTCGTTGACCTCAGCTGTCCCGAAGAGCTCTACAGCTTAGTGGCGCTTTTAGGCACGACCGGGAGGTACGTAGTCGAGAGGGTTTTAAGGAAGGTGGATAGGGAGGTCGCCGCCGTGGCTACCACGACGAGGCTCAGCTTGATAGCTGGCAAATACGTGGGCAAGGACGATCCGGCCTTAATAGTCAGGGCTCAGCACGGCTTCCCAGCCGTCGGAGAGATACTGGCACCGTTTGCGTACCCTCACTTAGTGGCAGGCTGGATGAGGGGTTCGCACTACGGCCCGTTGATGCCAGTGAGCCTGGAGCATGCACGTTGTACGTTCTTCGACGGCCCGCCTCGAGTTGTAGCTCTCGGCTTCCAACTGGCAAACGGTGAACTAATAGGCCTAACGGGCTCTGAGCCTGCCGACCTATTCGATGACCCAGCCTTCGACGTGGCAAGGACTATTGCGATGCAGATAGCCGACTACATGAGGAGGATGGGAGAATTCATGCCGGCAAGAGTCGGACCCGAAGAACTAGAGTACACTACGTTGCCGAAGATATTGGAGAAGCTCAAGGATAGGTTTAAGCACGTTTAGTTCTTTTCCTCTCTTCATTGATGACCGTCAATATCCTAGCTATGGTCTTTTTTATAACCCTTATTTTGCCAGGGTTTTCGAGCGGAGCCCCTGAGGCTTGCTGAGCTCTGAGCCTCATGAGCTCTGCTTTTAGCTCTCTAAGCTTGGCGAGCCTCTCCTCACTCGACATATTCCTTATATCCTTAACTTTGAGTATCGCCACCGCTTTCTCCCTCCTCCTTCACGAAGACTTTACCCTTGTCTAGTTCCTCCATGGCTTTAACAGCCGAAGGTAGGACTATCTTAACCTTTATGCCTATCTTGCCCTGCTTTAAAAGCGCATGCTCGACAGCTACGTCCACGTGCTCTTGTGATAGCTGGCCAGCCTTCAAGACTATTCCGGACTGAAGCTTCTCGTACCTAGCCCGCTCAGTCCTGAGCTTCCCCTTGATCCTTATCTCAGCGCCGAGGGCACCTGCCTCCATTATCTGATTTAAAGCTATGTAGGCCGCTCTTCGGAAGTGTATACCCCTTTCAAGAGCGTTCTTAATTCTTTGAGCCATTATCTTGGCGTTGAGTTCTGGGACTTCAACTGGTGCCACTGCTATTTGAGGTCTTTCGACTCCAAACACTTTCTCGAGCTTTTGTGTCAATTCGTGAACCGTAGAGCCGTGCCTTCCTATGACCATTCCTGGCCTCTCAGCGTAAATGGTCACGTTTGTGCCGAGAGGGGTCTTCTGTAAGTCCACTTTAACGTAACCGGCCCTCTCCAATTCACGCTCTAAAAAAGAGTCCACATCGAGCCTCTTCAACGCCTTAACAACGAAGCTTTTTTCGATATCCGGCATGGGGTCCCCCTCCGCTACACGATTTTCTAAACCTCTTTGACAGCTACTTCTACATGAACTAACTGCTGAAAGAATGGGGTAGCTCTGCCGAATGCCCTCCGTATATACTTCCTAACCACGGGCCCTTTGTGGGCGGCGGCATGTACTATGACTAGCTTCTCGACGTCAAGGCCTTTGTTCTCGGCATTGGCCTCTACGTTCTTCAGGATCTTCAACATTTCTTTCACAACCCTCACGGGATAACCGCCGCTCGGATACTTATTTACGCTACCGTGGTGTGCGCGCTTCCTATTAAAGGTAGTAAAGGGGACCATAACTTCTCTCTTCAAAACTTTCTCCAGTAGCTCTCTGGCCTCGCTGAGTTTTCTGCCCTTTATGAACCGACAAACCTCTACAGCCTTTTTCCAACTTATCCTTAGATCTCTTCCACTAGCTATAGCCATTTTTTCAGGCTCGTAGTTCTGAAGAGAGTAACCGAATTCTGGCATAGGGTTACCTTCCTTAGCACTGTTAGCGCTGGGAAAGTGAGAGCTCTTGCCTATTAGGTTTCCGCTAGAGGTAATTCTTATAACTAGGGAGATCCAAGAAGGAGCGAGAGCTCACATGTCGAGTAGGTTTACGTATAGGGGTTACACCTTGGACCAGTTGTTAGAAATGCCCATGGACGAGTTCATAAAGTTGCTCCCAGCGAGGCAAAGGAGGTCCCTTTTAAGAGGTCTGAGCGAGGAGAAGAGGAAACTTCTTGAGAAGATAAGAGAGCTCAAAAACAACAAGAGGTCAATCGTCAGGACGCACATTAGGGATATGATAATACTGCCAGAAATGGTTGGCGCAACTGTTCACGTTTATAACGGTAAAGAGTTCATCCCTGTCACGATAACTGAGGAGATGGTAGGGCACTATTTAGGCGAATTCGCCCCTACGTGCAAGAAAGTAGAGCACGGAGAGCCCGGTCTAAGAGCGACACGAAGCTCGATGTACGTACCTCTGAAATAAGGGAGGCGTGGTTGCGTCTAGTGCCTAAAGGCCGGAAGGCAATGAGACTCTCTCGACCCCTTCACTCTCTCTTACCGGTCCTCTTGCTTGATATGTGCCCCACTTTTGCTCCTGGAGGCGTTCCATGACTTACTGGTGGACTGCCCTTTGGATGCGCCCCTCCACCGTGTGGATGAGCATAAGCGCCCATCGCCTTACCGCGAACTTCAGGATATTTCCACGCCTTAACTTTTGACAAGTGGTACTTGGCGCCAGCTTTCACGAAGGGCTTCTCTATTCTACCCCCGCCAGCTACGACGCCTATAGTCGCTCTTGCTAAGCCGCTAACTAACTTGGCCTTTCCTGAGGGCAAGCTAATGTATACGCCCTCAGCCGAATGGCTCAACACTATGGCGTAACACCCCGATCCTCTAACTAAGCGCCCACCATCACCATACGTGAGCTCTACGTTAAAGACCTTGGTTCCATCGGGTATGCTCCTCAGAGGCAGGATGTTGCCTGGGGCCACCTCTGCCTTATCTCCTATCTGTATCTTCTGTCCTACTCTAATCCCCTCAGCGGCGACGTTAAAGAACCTCGTTCCGTCTGGCAGTCTGATTAATGCTAGCGGGGCTCCTCTGCCCGGGTCATGAATTATCGCCTCTACTTTCCCTTCGATAACGCCCTCGCACTCCCTCTTGCTTAGGTTAGGATACTTAGCTGGCCCTTTGTGCAACCACCTTGGAGATCTGAAGACGGAGCCCCCGCGACCTTTGCGTTGAGCCAATATTCGCTTGCCCATAGTAACTACCTCACAAAATACCTAACTTAACCGCCACGTCTGAGGCTTTGTGCCCTGGTTTTAACTTAACGAAAGCCTTCTTCTCTCCTTTTGGGGTTATAAGAGTGTTGACTTTTTCGACCTTAACGTCAAAAAGCTTTTCGACGGCCTCCTTTATGCGGAGCTTGTTGACCCCCAGGCCAACGATGAACGTCAGAGTGTTGTTCTTTTCAATCAACGACAAGGCCTTTTCTGAGACAACAGGCCTCAAGATGACGTCGTAGTACTCTAAAGTCTTCCTGCCGCCTCTTTCATCACTCACTTTCCACACCCTCTTTCAGCCAGCATTTTTATGGCAATTTCGCTCCACAAAGTCAAGCGCCCCGGAACCCCTCCTGGGGCTAAGTGCAGGACCGACAGGTTTTTGACGTAAGCGACCGTGACTCCTGGAAGGTTTCTGAAGGCCTTCACAGCTTTACATTTTCCGGAGAAGACTATGAGTAAGCTTTTGCCCTCCTTGTACCTCCTCCCTCTCATCTTACCCTTGCCCGCTCTTATCTTGATCTTTTTGCGAACTCTCTCCACGTCGCTCCACAGCCCCATTTTCGCTAAGAACTCTTTGGCTTGCTTCGTCGTCTCGATCTCCTCGATCTCCGCCTTTACTATTACTGGTAGGGAAATTTTTGGCGGAAGTACATGACCCCTTCTTTCCACCAACTCTTTGATAGCTGTTGCAGCTATGGCAGATTTGATAGCAAGTCGCCTCTCCTTCTTGTTTATCCTCTCACGTATCCTCTTTTCGACTGTTGGTGTGTGAGCCCTCCTACCTCCAACGGCCATGGTCACGAAGGCGGCGCTCGTTGCGCGCGGATGCCTTTCCCCCTTGACCCTTGGAACCCTAGCAATGCCGTAACCCACTCCCCAACTTTCAGCAGTAGTCCTCTTACCAGCCATGGGGTCCCTGCCTTGGGGCTGTATTCTTGCCGTAAGTGCTGCTAAGTAAGCTCGTTTTATCACGTCTTCCCTGACCTCGTAGCTAAAGACCTCAGGTAGCTCTATCTTCCCTGCTTCCCTTCCTTCAAGGTCGTAAACTGTAGCTACTTTGACTGAGCCTTGCACTGCTAACCACCTTGCTTAGAATCGATGTTTATGCTAACTATCTTTGGAGGCGTGGTGGGCGCACTCTTGGGGGGCCTTATGGGAAACCTCAACCTCACAAGCCTGCCTTTAGGTCCTGGCACTGAGCCCAGCAATACTATGTAAGGTCCTCTGACGATGCCGTAGCCGACAAAACCCCCCTTGACCGTCACGCTCAATCCATCTTCTCCCATCTTTATTATGCGCTTGTTGTACTCCGTTCGTTGGTGGAATCCTAGTTGTCCAGGCCTTGGTATGCTATACATCATGTCGGGCTTCTGGGGGCTTGCCGTACCAGTCCTTCTATGTCCTTTGCGGTGCTTGTGCCATCGAGGCATAATCTTCACTCCATACCTCTTCACTACGCCCTGAAAGCCCTTGCCCTTGGTCACGCTGATGACGTCCACGTACTGTCCTTCTTTAAATACGTCCGAGGCCTTCACTTTTTTCCCGAGTATTGAAAGTGCGTATTTCCATGCCTCTTCAACGCTCTTAGCCGCGACCTTTATCTCCACGAGTTCAGGGGTCTTCTTCCTCAGCCCGGATAACCTTGGTTGAGTACACGCAAGGACCCTGATCTCTGTCGTCTTGTTTAGCAACTGCTGGGCTCTTGCTATTCTCTCTTCTTTATTGTAATTCTTGGGGAGAGAGGTCCTCCTTTCAAGGTCTTTTGGGAGGTTATCGGATAGGATCTCAAAAATGCTCTTGAGCCCATAGGACGTTGAGGAATAAAGCCTGATTCCGTACACAAAGAGAGGTGGGGCATCGAGTATGGTGACGGCCCTCACGACCTCCCTACCGTAGAATGGGCTTGTGGGTTTGTCTTCTATTATAACAGCGTGAGTCATGCCCGCCTTGTACGCAGCAAAGCCCAGTAATTGCGGTTTCTCGACTTCAACGTGCGGCCAACTCCTTATCCTAGCGACGATCCTTCGAGCTCTCACTCGCGGATAGAAGCCTAGAGATCCGCGGCGAGGCTGGTGGACGCTTCTCCCCAATTCCTAATCCCTCTAAGCCTTACAGCCCAACGGTGTTGGAGAGTAAAATCCCTCAGCCCCCTATTTAATCTTTATTTCCTTAAAGACGGATCATGTTCTTCGATCTCGTGGCAGAGGAAGTTAATTATTGCGAGGGTCGAATACAATGCTTCTTCGACCCTCACGGTCTTACTCCCCTGTCCCGGTATGAAGTTCAAAGTCACATGAACTTCGTCGTCCAAATTAAATCCCTCCTTCTCTGCTATTTCGTAAAGCCCCCTAAAGGGCGAGCCAAGTATCAAGAGCAAACTGCTGTGCTCTCTCATTAGCTTTAAGAGATTTTGTAATTCTTTGTGAACTTCTCTGCCGTACCTAGAAGTCGCTATGACTAAGGCATCTCTCTTAAATGAAGATATCAGTCCTTTGAGATTTAGATCGGTCACATCGACCACGAACCCGAAGTAATGAGGCACTTCACACCTCTCGATTTCCCTTACCTCGGCGATTCGGTAGCCCCTCTTGACTATCCTCAAGATTACCCTATCTCCTCTCTTCAGCTTTTTCGGGCTTTGAAAGGCTAAAGGAATCTCGATCCCCACGTCAGCCAAATACCTTTCTCCTCTCTTGCCTATCACAAGTCCTTCTCGATAACAGACTTCAGGCAAGTCTTTTACGCTCTTTTCTGTTGGATGATTGGGTGTATTTAGAGGTGGTAGCAAGCCCACGTATCTTAAGTCCGGGTCGAGGGGAAAGACCTTCCTTCTAAGGTACTGCGGGCAGGCTAAGTAGCTGAAGAGCTTTCCCAAGAGGGCTCTTTCGTCGATGCTTTCGGTCTCGTCGCGATATATGATCAATCGCTCAACTTTAAATATAGCTAAGGCCCTGGCTATGAATCCGACCTTGACCGTCTTTTCAAGTAGAGAATTTGCCTCAGCTAGTGTTGTCGATGGTAGCGCGACTGCGATCTTCAATCATAGTCGCCCCTCCAAAGAATTTATAGGTCCCCCCTCACAAGTTTAACTGGCCGATGAAGAGCTTGCCGAGTGTTGAAGAGGGGAATGAAAGGCCATTCATGATCTGAGGCCTTGATTAGGTGATTAACGTTGTGGCGCTTCATTTCTCGCAAAGCTTTGATAAATACGCCCTTTTTGGGCTCTTTAATTAGAATTTATGGTAAGACCGTGATAGGTAGCGGTACTATAATCGATAACACGGTGATACTAGGCTACCCTACTCGCAGAAGCTTGGTCAAAATCCTAGAGGAGGGTGCACGACCCCAAGACCTCGACCATGCCTTCGACGAAGTGAGCGGGGGTTGCATCATTGGAGAGGGTTGCATCATACGTAGCGGTTGCATCATTTACGAGCGAGTCAAGATAGGTAATGGAGTTCAGCTTGGACACAACGTGCTTGTTCGTGAAGAAACGGAGATAGGCGACGACTCAAGCATCGGCTCTTACACCATAATAGAAGGTGAAACTCGTATAGGCTCTCGGGTAAACATCCAGTCGAACGTCTTCATACCCAGACGCACAGTGATAGAGGACGACGTCTTCTTAGGCCCTGGCGTAGTCATAACGAACGACAAGTACCCTCCTAGTGGCAAAATCGTCACGACGAGAATATGTAAGGGAGCAATTATCGCTGCTAACGCCATAATTATTGCGGGAGTAAAGGTAGGGCCCAACTCATTCGTCGCGGCCGGCAGTCTAGTGACGAAGGACGTCCCTGAGGGCGTCGCCGTAAAAGGAAGCCCTGCCAAGCCTTTTGGCGAGATGGACGTTTTCTTGAGAAAAAGAGAAGAGTACCTCAAGTCAAATTAAAAAGGTCAATTAAGTCAAATATCTAAGACGAACCTGATGATGTATTCGTCGTTCTCCTTCTTTATCTCCATTAAGTGGTATGTCGCGGCTTTTATGGCCGTCTTTGACTCGTGCCGATCAGCGTCGTACCTTTCGCCAAATATCACTGCTTTGAGTCTAAAGCCGTTGCTGTCTTCGGCCAATTCTTCAACCTTCACTTCTGAGCCTAAGAAGCTCCTCGAGTCAAAGAGGTATATCAGTTCCTCGAGCCAATTATAGAGCAAGGAGTAAAGGTCGAATCCTTCAACGGTGACCTCTACCGTCTCTTCTTTTTTAACGCGTCTCACATCGGTCATGACCTCGTAAACTGCCATTCCACTGAGAGCGAAGGCCTCTTCCAAGCTCTTAGCTCTAACCTCGACGTACACGTCGGATGGATGGTCTAAGAACCTTACACTCATGTAGACCTCCTCGTGGAGAAGCTTTTGTAGTAGCGCCGGGAGCGGGATTCGAACCCGCGCGCCCCAATGGGGCACCAGCTCTCAAGGCTGGCGCCTTGGTCCGCTCGGCCATCCCGGCCCAAAATTACTCGGCTCTTCGCTCGACTAAAAACTTTTATTTTCTTTCTCCACTCTTTCGCATGTATATTTTGACCCTCAGCCCATCTATGTCCCACTCTTTTGCGTACCAACCTTCTCCGACCAAGCCCACTTTACCGCCCATCCTCAACTCTTTAGCCCTTACTTCGCCCATCAAGTAGTCCACGTTCTTCGCGCTCAAGACGCTTAAAGCGCCCTCTTCCGCCTCAATCACTAAGTCTACGTAGTCTTCTATCTTCAGGTCAAGCTCCTTGCGCATGTACTGTATTCTGCGGACAAGCTCCCTTGTCAAGGCCTCAGCCTCAAGCTCTCTATCTCGTGTCGTATTTAGGCATACTAACATGCGCTTGCCCAAAGCAAAAGCCCACTTCTCGTACCCTCCAATTCCGATAACCTCTATGCCCTCGCTGGTCAGTGACACCTCTTCGCCCTCTATGCTTACGCTTACCTTGCCACGGGTGCAAAGCCCTTGCACCACCTCCTTGGCCTCAACCTTATTTAACAGCTCAACAAGCTTTGCCGCCTTGGGCCCCACAATCTTTTTGACCCTACTCTCTTGAACCTTTACCTTTAGCTTCATGTCACTTGGTATGGCGGTCGTAATAAGGACATTCCGAGCGTTGGCTTGTTCGCGTAGCGCCCTGTAAAATGCATTCAGCTTGGTAACCAACTCCTCGTCAAATACCACTACGACAACGTCGGAGACTGGCCACCTACCCTTAAGCTTAGCCCTCTGCCTCGCGCTGGCCACGAGCGTTAGCGCCTCCATGAGCAATGAGGCACCTTCTTCGAGCTCTTTCTTGAGGAACTTGGGCTCTATAGAGGGCCAGTCAAGCATGAACAAGCTCTCTTCTTCTAAGTTGCCGAACTTCTTCAAGAACGCTTGGTACAACCATTCAGCTAAGTGCGGGGTGAAAGGAGCCATGAGCCGAAGGGCTTTATCGAGCACGTAGTACAGCACGCTGTAAGTCATGAGCTTCTCGACATTCTCTTCTTCTAACCAAACCCTTCTCCTAATGAACCTTATATAACCATGGCTCAAATCATCAACAAAGAAGTTGACTACAGCCTTCGCTGCTTCGTGTATGTTGTATGCTTCGATGTTTGAGGTCACTACTTCTATTGTGGTTTGAATTCTCGAGAGAATCCACAGGTCCTCTGGTCCAAGCCTGTCGATGAACATATCTATTGGATATTTTTTATAATCGAACTTATCGAGCTCCATATATGTACTAGCAAATTTGAATACATTGAAGATTATATTTAATGTACGTTTGACGGATTTCAATTCTTCGACGTCGAAGTTCAGTGACTCCCAAGGGGCCGCCTTCATGACCAAGTAAAGGCGTAGGGGATCAGCGCCCTCGGCCTCCATAACGTCGCGAGCCCAGACGACGTTCCCCCTACTCTTCGACATCTTCTGGCCCAGTTTATCAAGCACGTGACCTTGGCATAACACGCTTTTGTATGGGGCTTTGCCGAACAACATTACGCTTGTGAATATCAGCGAGAAGAACCATCCTCTCGTCTGGTCAACTGCCTCGGTTATGAAGTCGTAGGGGAACAGCCTCTCAAACAGCGTCTTGTCCTTCAAGTAGTCAACGCTCGCGGCGTGCGCCACTCCAGAGTCCAACCAGCAATCGAGCACATGCGGTTCTCTCTTCATTTCGCCCCTGCACTTAGGACATATTAGCCTAACGTTGTCGATCCACGGCCTGTGCACCTCTATATCTTCGAGAGGAGTCAGGGCCAAGCTCTTGAGCTCTTCGATGGAACCTACGCAGACCCTGTGCCCACACTTAGTGCAGGTCCAGATGTTTAGGGGCGAGCCCCACACTCTTGAGCGCGAAATGCACCAGTCCCTAGCATTGGCTATCCAGTTGTGAAATCTGGCTTCGCCAGCCCACGGCGGGGTCCACTTCACCTTCTTGTTCTCCTCCAAGATCAAGCTCTTTATGGGCTCTATGCGCAAGAACCACTGCCTATCAGCTCTATAGACCAAGGGAGTGTCGCATCTCCAACAATGAGGATACTCGTGAAGTATCGTACTCTCATAGGCCAACAATCCCTTCTTCTTCAAATCCTCGATTATCACTTTATTAGCCTCTCTTACGTACATGCCTTTGTATTTACCAGCTTTATCCGTGTAGAAGCCGTTAACTTCCACAGGGCAGAATGCGGGCAGTGAATATCTCTTGCCTATTTCGAAGTCCTCAGGACCATGAGCCGGGGCTATGTGCACGCATCCGCTACCCTCCTCCATGCTAACTCCTTGATCGCACGTTATTATGTGGGCGTTTTCGTGGCTCTTGTGCTCGGGCACCTCGTCTAAGAGCGGGTGCAGGTATTTTGTGCCCTCGAGCTCCGATCCGAGGAACCTCCTAAGTACTTTGTACTCCTTTACTTCAACTTCGGCCATGACCCTCTCCAAGAGCTTCTCGGCTAAGATCCACTTCTCACCTTGTACCTCGACCTCGACGTAATACTCATCGGGGTGCAAACAAACTGCCTCATTCGCTGGCAAGGTCCAGGGGGTCGTGGTCCAAACGACCACGTACGTGGACTCTCTATCGAGCAACGGGATCTTCACATAGATGGAGGGATCCTCTATGCTTGCGTAACCCAGAGCGACTTCTTGGTCCGAGAGAGGGGTCTCGCAACGAGGACAGAACGCTATCACCTTAAGGTCTTCAACCAGCAACCCCCTCTCGTACGCTTGCCTCAAGGCCCACCATATGAACTCTATGTACTCTCTCCGTCTCGTCTGGTATGCATTATCGTAGTCAAGCCATAGGCCTAATAGCTCTGAGGTCTTCCTCCAATGGTCTAGGTAATAATCGACGAGCCTATTGCACTCCTCTACAAACTTCTCGTAACCCACGGCCTCTATGTCCTTCTTAGACCTTAGGCCCAAGTTCTTCTCGGCCTCGAGCTCGACTGGCAGGCCTTGAGTATCCCAGCCAGCGCGGCGCCACACGTCGAAGCCCTGCATGAGCTTAAACCTAATGACTATGTCCTTTAAAGTCCTCCCTCTTGCATGACCCACGTGCATGAAGCCGTTTGTTGTGGGCGGGCCCTCCAAGAAGCTGAAGAGCTTTCCTCCCCTTCGCGCCTCAAAGCACTTATTTGCTATGTTATTCTCATACCAGAAAGCCCTCACGTACTGCTCGATTTTTAATGGCTCGTAACTTCTCATCTCCATGTACATCACTCCTAGCTTGTTAAGGATCCCTCACGTTCCTATTTTCTCGGCATTAATGATAGACCTCTCAATGCTAGAGCCGTCAAAAAGTTTTAAACTTTAAAGAGCAGTTTAGGATTGTCGGCTAGGTGGACCCTTCATGCTCTTTACGCGCGTTGCTTTAATAGGAAGGCGACGACAACGAATTTAAGTGCCTCTTGCGCCGAGGAATGCAATGGAGATGATATAATTAATGTCATGACCCTGAAGCGGTGATTACGTTGAGCAAATTAGAGACGTGGAGAGCAATTTACGGGAAATTGCACAAATTTAGGCCTCTCCTAGTCGTTGCCTTACTCGTCTTGGCTTACGTCTTAGGCTTTTGGCTGAGGTCCCTGCCACAGTTCTCAGAACAGCGCGTCTTGACAGGTGATGACCCCTACGTGCACCTCAGGTACGCTGAGGCTCTCTTGAAGAATGACTCGATACCCCCCAACGATACCTTGAGGTACTACCCTCAAGGCTTCAATACTAGGTACGAGCTGCCCCTAGTCTCATGGTTCATAGCTGGGTTCGCCTGGCTGACGGGTTTACAGCCAATTGACATAGCCATATTGTTACCAGCATTCTTCGCCTCCCTAATTGTAATACCGACTTTTTTCATCGCTAAAACACTTATAGGGTCCACTACTGCGGGCATCGTAGCCGCTTTCCTGTCGGCCGCTGCCCCGGCCTTCATCCTAAGATCTTTTGAGGGTTTTTGTGACAAGGAGGCCTTTTCAACGCCTCTGATGTTTGCAGGGCTAGCCCTTGCCCTCTTGTCATTTAACGTAGTCACGACCGCTCAGAGGCACATGCGTAGTATGGTGACATCAGTAGCCCTCGCCATAGCGTCTGGCACCCTCATAGGCCTCGCGGCCATTGGCTGGAGAGGCTTCCTCTTCACGTACCTCGTCCTAGCAACCCATATCTTGCTAGTGACTCTCTTTGGCAAGAACGGTGAAAGCCTCAGCTTAATCTCTATACCATATTTGCTAGTGCTAGTAGTATCAAGCGTACTTGCTACCTCCTTCACGATTAGGTACGGCGGTTTAAGTTTCTTCAGCTCGATAACGTTTCTCATCCCCTTGGGCGTTGCCATCCCCTTAATGGCTCTGAAAAAGGTCAAGAGGAGATACGTCTTGGTACTAATCGTCATCTTAGCGGCAGTCCTTCTGTTTATAGAGCGCGATTACGTCCGCAGTCTGGTGAGTTGGCTTTTAGGTAATAAGGGGCTAGTCCGCTCGACGGTTGCGGAGTCTCAAAGTCTGTTCGATTCCCCTCAAGAACTATGGAACCAAGTAGGTTTACCCCTCATATTTGCGGTCTTCGCGCTAGTACCGAGAAATCTGAAGGACCCGCAGGGCAGGATCAATTACCTATTCATGTTGTCGCTCTTTGGCGTGTCTGCCGCCCTCGCCGTCTCTGAGATCAGATTGTTGATGTTCTTATCGATAACTGTGGCGATAATGGCTGGAGACGTGCTTTCGAGGCTCATAGATCATTACGGCTCTAGGCTCTTCATCAAATGGAGAAAAGGCCTAAGGCTTAACCGAGAAGCAACAATGGGCCTCAGCCTCTCGACAGCATTGACAACGCTGGCCATACTATCGATATTCGCCATCCCCACGTATACTTGGTATGGCCCGCTCGTCAGCCACGCGGAAGTGTATAGAAACATAGGCATGAGTAATCACAATTATTGGTTGGGAGCACTTTTGTGGCTAAGAGAAAACACAAACCAAGATGCGATAATAATCTCTTGGTGGGACTACGGTTACTTAATACAGTACTACGCCAACAGGACGACTATCGTGGATCCTGGGAACGTGTACGAATGGAGGAACGTTGAGGTAGCGAAGTTTTTCATGTCGAGTGCCGAAGAAGAATCTCTGAGAATTTTAAATCAGAGCTTCGGCTTGGGAGGCAAGGACGTGTACGTGTTGATCTCGCTCGAAGAGATCCCTAAAAGCCACGCCATTGCAAAGATAGCTGGCTCTCCAATGCCTTCATTTCAGCTGACTCCACAAGGATGGTGGGGCATAAGCAATTTTGACGCTCTCTTAACGAAGTTCGTCTTGGGAATACGGCCCGACTATGCAACTGACTTAACTCGCTTCGAAAAAGTTTATTGCGATTCACAATACATAGCGATTTATCGTATAAAATGGTGACCTTGTACCAAGTTTGCGTGATCCTTAGCCGAGAGCCCTAACACTCAACTTACAATACCATGCATTGTGATGTTCTTTGGTGGCAAGGTCATTCGTTTACGAGCCTAGTCTTAAGCCTATATGTTGCATACTTATCGTGTGGTGAGTACTTGGGTGGATGCGGAACCTTTAAAGGCCCTCCGCAATAAGGGCACTTATTACGCTGCAAAGTATATTTTCCGCACTCCTTACACTTCATTAGCAGGCCCTTCAAGTCTCGACCCCCTACTTCTTCGGCTCTTCGAGAACCCTCCCCTGTCCTCCCTCTCTTGATATCACACTTAAAGCCGCATTGGTTACTTCTTTCAATATGCTCTTGAGTATTTTGTAGTCCTCTGCCGTCGCGTCAACCCTGTACTTTGGCGCTCCATCAGCGTAGATCTTGACTTGATAGCCCTTGCTCTTTGCATAGTTTAGGGCCTCGATCAGAGCCTTCTTTATTACCTCGATGCCTCGAGGACCGTGGCACCTCAGTTCAAGGACCGCCGACATCTTTACCTGGGGTATTTCTATGTGCTCTTTGACCAGTTCGGCTAATACCTCGGCCCATTCTCTACTGATCCCAGCTACGAGCAAAGCCTCTATGCCTCTCCGGGCGGCCTCTTCAAGCCCGGCGTATATCTCGCCATAATGGTCTTCGAGCTTCCATCCTGCCTCCTCGTAGGCCTCATCGAGCTTTTTTCCTAACCTCTTTGCTGCAAAGTCTAATAAGACTTCGGCCTTCTTAGCCCTCTTCCACTCAAGCATTTTTCTATCTCTTTCTACGTCGGCCACTCTCTTCAGCGAGAGGTCTATGTGCCCCTTCAGAGGATCCACTCTAATTACTTTAAAAGCCGTCTTCTGGCCCTCACGTATGACATCCCTAATATTGTGAAACCAAGACGAAGATACTTCATTTAGTGGTAAATAGGCCCTCTTCCCTCTATATTCATCGAGAGTTATGTAAGCTCCTTTATCAAATACTTGCGTCACAGTCCCTATCACTATCTCTCCTTGCTGTGGCCACTCTCTCCTCTTTTTTACCAATTGCCTCCACCTTTTTGTTCGTCATCCGAACTCACTAATCTTCTTCCCCTCCATCCTCGCTTTGCCGCCAGTCGGCGTTGCCAACAGTTTGCCGCAGACGAAGCAGTGCACGTAAGTTGAAGCATGGCTGAAGATGACCTGCGTATTGCCACAGTCTGGACACCTCACGTTGTAGAACTTCGATTTGGGCATGGGCACGAGCTCTTTTCTTTTCTTGACCATGCACCATCACCCTTTCGCGACTTCCACTATCTCCAGCTTCTTCAACCTTATGCCCTTTCTATGTAATATGTAACCGCACTTCTTGCATGTAAGCTTTAGGACCTGCTTCTTAGTGACTTTGGCGAACCTCTTTTGCTCGGGCTTCCTCTTACTGCCATATCCTTTCTTCTTCCTCGCGTACCTCCTTTCTCCTTGGGCCAAAGACCTTCTTTTCCCCGCCTTGTACAATGTCACGCTATGGGGTGTGTGAGCCTTACATTTAGGGCAGTAAGTATTTATCTCCCTCGGCACCTTCATTGCACCCACCTTACGCTTATCTCGTCTGCGATTCCCAGATCGATGAGCACTTTACCAGGTCGCTTATTTATAAAGATTACATCTTCTGGCTCGAGCTTGGGCAGGCCAAGCTTTTCAGCGAGGGCTTCGTCCAAGTTCTTCTTCAATAATAGCAAGACTTTGCCCTCCTCTTGAGGTTCAGCTCCCTCGATGTTAAGGTCTGCCTTGGCAAGTTCAAGGGCTTTTCGAAGGTTGGCGTAATAGATATCCTCCTCTGGAGGCAATTTCTCTATCGACTTACCATCCATTGCCTCAAGCATTATTTTTCTAGCTCTGACACTCTTAATGATCGAGAGGATTTTTTCTAAAAGCGCGACCTCCTCTTCCCATATTTTGCGTTGTACTTCGCTGACCTCGTTGTTCTTCCTTAACCTTAAGGAGTGAACATAGCTTAGAGCCGCATCGTAGAAGTTTTGAGGTAGTGACACGAGCTTCTCACTACTTATTTCTCGAAGGAGGACGTTGAGTAACTCTTTAAGCATCCTCAACCTCCTCGCCAACTACAACAGCGTTTTCTGAGCATATCAGGTACACGGCTAGTCCTAGAGGTACCTCCGCGACCTCGTTGTTATAGGGGCCCCACGTTTGGTCGAGGAAGGTTATCCTTGGCATGTTTAAGATCTTTACCTTGGCCTCGCCCTTTACAAAGGCTACAGCGTGTAGGTAGGGGTCAAAGGACTCCATGTCTCTTAAGGGGACTTTGGTTGCTATGAGCCCCGTACCTCCGTGCAACGTCCCGGGCAATCTTATCAACCTCTTTATGTCTGTCGTTACCCTCTCATCGACTTCGCAACGCTTATACGTTATAACTTTCTCGACGGCTTTGAGCCAAACCCTGCGCGCGATGCCCTCTAAAGGCCAATAGTCTTGGGCCTCTTCAAGCCCCTTGATTATTGCTTTTATTGCTTCCTCTATCTTAGGTCCTCCTTTAAGGTTCAGGGGTTCCTCCACATTATTGGAATTGAGGAGCTCATAGACTCCCTTAGCGATCCTCCCAGGCCACCCTCCAGCATTCAAGGGAGGTGCAAGGACCTTCCTCTTCTTGTCCTGCATCACGAGCCCCGTGCCTTTCACATAGTCGACTATCTCCCTCCTAGCCCTCTGGTCTAACCCCCTCACGACATCGCTTTCTACGTGTATGTGGAATCCTCTCCGTCCCGAGAATACGATGGAGATTTCTTGAGGCGAAAAGCCAAAGTCTTGGATTAAGAAGTCTTCGACGAGCTTTATGGTCTCTTCTTTGGCCACTTCGAGGCACTTCTCGCAGAACCAAGTCTTCGCCTCTACTCTCTTGCTTGAGCACTTAGGGCACGCCTCGGGGGGCATGCCGTTACCAGCAGTGCTACAATCTAAGCACGTCCATTTGTCGTGTTGCTCTTTGCATGGAGTGTACATGTGATCGACGTCTATGTCGAAGATTAGGTCAGCACCCATCCACTCTTTAGCGTCCATATCTGGGACGGATGGTTGCGCATAATAAGCCGACGAGTAATAGACGTGGAGCGGAGAGTTTCTGCGAAGAAACTCTTTGACTTCACTCCACTCCTCAAAGGCTTTATGTCTTATCATCTCGCCCTTTCTCGAAATCATGAAGGCAAACTCCCTTCTCCTGAAGTCCTTAGGCGGTTCCCCCCTCCACTCGACATAATACTCTCTAAACACCTTCTTTATGAAGCCCTCATTATCGAGCTCTTTTCTCAAGCTCTCCCCTCTTCAGCAACTTGAGCTTCTTGCTGTAGTAAGTCAGAGGGTGCTTGACTCTTTGGCAAAGGGCATCATCTGCTGAGCAAAGGCCAAACGTCCTCAAGGTCACACAGCTAGGTGGGGAGTACCTCGTCCTAGATCCTACCTCGCCCGCTATATGTTTTAAGTGATAGAGCGTCTTATTTTCATCGAAGTCAGGCATTTTGCGAAATATGTCGAGTAACTCTTCAGGCCTCTTCCCTACAGATATCAAGAACGTGGCAAGCGTGAAGCGGGCCATGTGAGGAAGGTTCTTACCCTGCTCGGCCTCTTCAAGTAACCTTGAAATACAGGGCGGGAAAGCTGAAGGTTCGTACTTGTCGACGTACATTGTGTACACATCGACCTTTGGGAGGATGCCTTGGAACTCTTTGTCGAGTTCTTCAATTATTGGTTTGAGGACGCTATGTATTTGGACTTCCTCTGCTTGATTGGCCCTCTCTGAAATCCTTATTCTGTAGGCCTCGGCCAAGAGTCTGGAGAAGTCCTTTCGAGGTAGCTCGACATAACCATTCACTAGCTTTCTATTCACGAGCTTCCAATAGGCGTCTAACATGTTAACAGATGTTTTGAGGTAGTCGTCGAACCTAACCAAGAAGCGGTCCTCTTCTCTCTTGACATGCCAATTGAAGCCATCGACAGCTAGAGACATTAACTTCTCATAATCTTCCTTAAGAAGGCTCACTAGGACCCTGTTCTTCTCGGCCTCGGCATACACGTTGACCAGCCTTGCATTGTTTATGTGTTTTATGAGCAATAGCGCAACGGGATGTGACAAAATCTCTACGTCTAGATCCCTCTTGTAGACCGAAGTCACACGGGAGTATGCAGCCTCTCTTATCCTCTCAACGCTTCTTCGAAGCACTTCCGACTCAGGGGATAATATGGCGTTTATTCCTAAACTCTCTTCGAGCTCTTTAACTAATTTCGAAGCTAAACTTATAAACGGATATGTCGCGGCATCTAATTTGGAAAAAATCATGGTCCTTCTTCTTTACTCCTCAAGTCTAGGGGCTAGGTAGTACCTTATGGTCCCTCCACCTGGAATTGGAAACGTTAGGCTTAGGGGCATCCCGGTTGAAAACTCGAGAGTGGCCACTTCAGCGGCCTTGTTCGCTTTAACCATGTCCATTAAGTACTCCAAGCTGTAAGAGGCAACGGACTCCTCCTTGACCTCTAGCTCTAAGAGGGCCCCCGTTTCGGAGGTCAGCGTCGCTTCAACCTCACCCTTATCGCTCTGGCCCCTCACTATGATCGCGTTGCTCCGGCCCTCCAGCTTGACGTAGTCGCTCACTAGCTCCACGTCCTTCAAAGCGTCTTCGAATATGTCGGCCATCACAGTGGCTTTAACGTTGAACGAGAGCGAGGGCGTGGGCAACTCTTCGTATTCTACGTCTATCAAAGGCAGAGCAAAGCTCCTTGAGGCCTTGCCCTTCAATACGACTTTTAGCCTCCCACCGCTAGGCGGCACTTCGAGCTGGACCTTTTCTTTTGCGCTTCCCCTCTTAACTATATTCTTCAACTCATCGAAGTTGAGGCCTATGACGAGCTCTCCGTCGCACTGATACTCATCAAAAGCATCCCGGGGCATCTCAAAATCTACCATCGCTATCTTCGATGGATCCATAGCCCTCAGCCTAAGCCCGTCCTCGCTTATCTTGATGGTACCTTCGCTGATAAGCGAAGACAGCGCGTCGATTATCCTATACCACAACCGCGCGTCTCTAAATACAGCTTTAAACATAAGTCGCCCTCCTAGCTAGAGTTGTGTGCACTTCA
Organism: uncultured Nitrososphaerota archaeon; assembly: GCA_964562935.1. GTDB lineage: Archaea > Thermoproteota > Methanomethylicia > Nezhaarchaeales > WYZ-LMO8 > WYZ-LMO8. The sequence continues at coordinate 10,892 of CAZLVJ010000002.1, read as the reverse complement.
ATATTTAACTCTAATCAACGCTCGTCTTAGTTAATGGTATTCCCTCCACGTCCTTCCGCATTTTACGCATCTATAGAACCTCGTCATACCCTCATCGCCCCTGCGCGTCTGAACCATCCAGTAAAAGGCTTCATTGTGCCCGCACTCTGGACAAGAAGCCGCTGTCTTCGGCATGGCCTTATAGGAGCTTCCCTCTTCGACGACTATCACCTTCTCCTTCTGCGTGTGAGTTATCTGCTCTCTTTTTACAAGCTGTCCCCTCTCTTCGGAGTAACCGCAACGCCTACAGGCCCAGAAAGACCTCTCGTTCTCCCTTTTTAACGTCATAAGGGTGCCACATCTCGGACACAGAGGCAGCAGGGTGCTCACCTCAAACCGTTCTGCTGATTATATTGCGTATTTCGTAAAAAATCCTCCTTGCAACTCTTAAAGCTTCTGGAACATCGCCTTGGACGCACAATCTCTTAATTTTTTCATGAGAAATAAGGATGTCGTCCCCCTTCTTCTCCTTAACTAATATTATTTCGACCCTCCTCTTTTTCGAGACGTCTAAAAAAGTCTTTTCGACGTCGACTTCAAAGCTCTTCAAAAGCCCCTCGTCAACGAGGACTGTCCTCGCTTGGTCCAGATACCTTGATTTGAAAAACTCATCGCCTTTCTCCTTCCCGTCCAAAACCCTTACTTCTAAGCTCTCAAACCAGAGCTTCCCTCTGAACAGAACGCAGACTACGACTTGCCTGTCTCCAGTTATGGCCAGAACTCTTTGCTCTCTCTTCATGATGAAGAGGCCCTTTCTTTGCTTAAAGCAGAGCTAAAGATATTCTTAAAATTCTCAAGAGCAGCGACTATGTCTTCTGCCGCTTTCTTTAACGCCTCTTCGGGCTTCCCGTCTTTGGTCCTCACGTAAAATACCGGGTTGGAGACAAGCGGATGGTCAATTCTATAAGCCGCGAATTCGACGTTAGGGTTCCTCAGCAAGAAGTCTCTCAGCAAATTGCAGAAGGTGTGCCCCTCTCCTATTATCTCTATCTTCAGGCCCCTCTCGCCCCTCTCCAATATCCTTATCCTCATCTTATCAACCACTATAGCTTAAGGTTTGTCGAGTACTTCGCAGAGAGCTTCCTTTCCTCCTGCACTCTACATTTCGGACAATAAAGTTTTCTATTCTTAATAGTCATGGGAGTTTGGCAGTTAGTGCAGAAGGCCGTTACCACGCCCAACCCTCTTTCCTTTATCGACAATTGATACGGCGGCCTCGGGTTTATCACCTTAGCCCTCAAAATGTCAGTCACCCTCACCATATCGGATAAAAACTCCACGAACTTGTCGCTGACCTGACTTATGTGAAGCATCCCGTGAAGTGGCTCGCTTAAGACCAAGTTTTTGTCCTCGACCTTCCTTATCAGCACCACCGCGACGTCCTTCTTCATCCCGACGACCTCTCCTAGCACTACGTCGCCTCTCTCTATAACAAGAGGCCCCCTTTTGATCAATGGATGAACCTCTACCCTTCTTTCGTTGACCTTCAAGATAGCCGTGCCCAAAATCATTGACCTTACGGAGCCGCCATCTACATAGGTGCCCTCTCCTGGCAGAAACTCCTCTATAACGCCTATTTCCTCTCCTGGGACTACGACGTCTTTCAACACCTTTTCGTTCATGAACCTTCACTCTTCCTCATTATCCTATAAAGGTCCACCTTAACCTTGTAGCTCTTCTTGGCGTGGAACTCGAAGGTCGGTCTTATAGTTATTTCAAGGGGTATGACTCTGTCAACTATTCCACCCAAGCTCTTGATAAACCTTTTCAGAAACTGCCTATTCTTCCAGCCCGATTTGTGAAGGCTATAGACTATAGGAGCTATTTTTAGGGCGGCCTCTAGGAAGGGCCTATCAGCTCCTTCTCTTTTCACTCCGTAGGGAGGGTTTTGAACTACGACGTCGGCTCTCATGTCGAGGTTTTGGACTGAAGCTAAAACCCACGAGGTCCTATCTTCGACCCCCAGCTTCTTGGCAGATTTGGCAGCCACCCTCAACGCGACTTCGTCCACATCGACGCCGACGACGTAGCTCGCGCCAAGCAGTGCCGAACCTATGGCCAACCTCCCAGTCCCGCAACCTAAGTCCACAAGCACCTTCCCGCTTATGTCGCCAAATGCCGTTTCTATGGTCCACAGTATATCGCTCACCTCTTCGCTCGCCAATGTGTACTGCTCTAGCAAGACCTTGGGCTCCGGATGCTCATCTACTTTCGAGAGCAATATTGCGAGTTGCTTTTTCGTTAAATTTCCAATCACACAAAGACCACTCCTCGAGCTTTAATTCCCCAGCTACTATTAATGCTTCAAGAACCGTCAGCAAGGGCCTCCTATAGTTCATGTAGTCATCGATTGGAATCCTGGGGCAGGCCGTTATAACAAAAGCATCAGGCTCTGGAAAATTCTCTAAGGCTTGCGGCGACACTTCGTATAGAGTTAAAAGACAGACCTTCTTTCCCCTCTCCTCGAGTAATCTCTTTACTCTCATTGCAGAGTAGAGATGTCTCTGCCGCCATTTACATCCTACGACTATGCAATACTGCCTTGCCTCTTCCATGGCTCTGACCACGTAGTAGAGCCTCGTCGACTTCACCTTTTTCACTTCGTGCCCTATCTCCCTCGCCTCACCTCGATAGGGATCGCATAGCACTACCGGCATTTGAGTTGCCAACCCTAAACCTAGGGCGTGAAAAAGACCTCCGCCCAGGTGTATAAAGACCTCAACCTTATCCTTAATGGATAGAGCTGAGGTGTAGTCGCAACCTAAGACCTGGCCAGCGTACTTCACCCTGTCAGAGCCAACGCCTACGTGGACCCGATAGCCCTCTTCTTCGAGGCGTTGCCTGAGTAACGCTATGCAAGGCACCTCTTGAAGAGATGCTGTGACGCCCACGTCAACGACGCCCTTCATAGAACATAAGACGTCAAGAGCTCTATCGACTGCTTCAGAGAGTAGCTCTGCCCTCGAAAAAGCTTCTACGAAGAACGTGTCGATACCGAGTTCATCGGCGTGAGCGAAGGTCTCTGGAAAGGGGGTGTGTCCATAGTGAACAATTCCATCAGCATTAACCTTTAGCGCCTCCTCAAACGCCACGTCGCAAGCACCGTAGCAGCTTGAGCCTGAGACTATGACCTCAACGTTTGGTAGCTCCCTGCTAAACTCTTCTATAACAGAGCATGAATGCTGCTTCAATCCGTCGGCGAACTGTAAGAGCAACCTCTTTACGCCTCTTTTGCGTGCGAAGCCCAAGACCTCGTTAATCTTCAAGTCGTACATGTCCAAAGCAAAATCTGAAAGGTAGCGCTATAGATTTAAGCATATTCGCTAACAAGGGATTTGAGATTGATGTTAAGCAAGTTAGGTGCATCGCTCCGAGAGGCCATAAAGAAGTTCTTGGGAAGGCCTGTAGCAGATGAGCTCGCAGTCAAGGAACTGATAAGGGATGTGCAGAGGGCCCTCTTACTGGCAGACGTCAACGTCGAACTAGTCCTCAAGATAACTCAAAAGATTGAGGAGAGAGCCTTCAAAGAGCCCGTGCCCTCAGGCTTTACTCGAAGAGAGGTGACGTTAAAGGCCCTCTACGAATCCCTCGTAGAACTCTTAGGAGGGGAGAGACAGCCCGACGTACTATACCCCACGAATAAACCGATTGTGCTTATGTTAGTAGGAGTGCAGGGATCTGGCAAGACCACCACTGCTGCTAAACTGGCATGGTTCTACAAGAGGAAGGGGTATCGCCCAGGCGTAGTCTGCGCAGACACGTTCAGGCCAGGGGCCTACGACCAATTAAAGCAACTGGTTATGAGGGTTGGCGTCCCATTTTACGGCGAGAAGACTGGAGATCCCGTGGAAATAGCCCTTAGAGGTGTCGAATCCCTCAAGAGCATGGGTTGCAACGTTATAATCATTGACACGGCCGGGCGACACAAAAGCGAGGTCACTTTGATGGAGGAGATGAAGCAATTGTCAGAAGCTATAAGGCCGGATGAGGTCATGCTCGTGATTGATGCTACGATAGGCCAACAAGCCAAGCCTCAAGCAGAAGCGTTCAACAGTGCAACCAAAGTGGGGTCAATAATAGTGACTAAGCTGGACGGAGCTGCTAGAGGAGGTGGCGCTCTCTCGGCCGTTGTCGCCACGGGCGCGCGAATAAAGTTCGTGGGAGTGGGGGAGAAAATAGAGGAGCTTGAGGTTTTTGAGCCATCGAGCTTCGTGGGCCGCCTCTTAGGCATGGGAGACCTTAAGTCGCTAGCAGAGAGGGTGAAGGAGGCTTCGCTTAAAGAAGAGCAGATGAAGGGCTTAATTAGTGGGAAGTTCACGCTGGAAGACATGATTAATCAGCTCGAAGGGCTCAAAAAGTTAGGTCCGTTGCGAAAGGTTCTTGAGATGATACCAGGCTTTGGCCTAAGCTTACCTGACGAAATTGCAGATATAGCACAGGAAAAGCTCGAAAAGTGGACTGTTATAGTAAAATCGATGACCGCTGAGGAACTGGGACATCCGGAGATCATAAACAGGTCTAGGATGAGGAGGATAGCTCGAGGTAGCGGTGTAAAGGTTAAAGAGGTTAGGGAGCTCCTAGACACCTACGAAGCAATGAAACGAATGATGAAGACAGTACTAAGAAGACAAAGGAAAGGACGCTTGCCCTTGCCTTTTAAGATCTGAAGGGCCTGTTTGAGCATTAGAGGTATTGTAACATGCTGAGCGCCACATCTTTGGTCATCGAAAAAGCCCTTAAACTAGCGAAGAGGGCTGTGCTTTGTGACAAGTGCTTTGGCAGGTTCTTCGCGAACTTGGGCTTCGCTTTGGATAATGAGACTAGGGGCTCGAGCTTGAAGACCGTTATTTGCATGATAGCTTCAAGTCTTCTGGGCAAGGAAGACCAAGAAGCTATCAGCATCTTGCAAAACATCGCAAAGACGGGCTTCAAGGCCGCGAGAGAACTTTTGGCCAAAAACGGCTTTGATGTACCTGAGACATCTCCGTGTGAGGTATGTGGGGGATTGCTTTACGAACCCTTGCGACAGCTTGCAGAAAAAGTCATCGTCAGTTTGCTCGAATACGATTTCAACACGTACTTGGTTGGGTGCAAAGTACCTGGCAACATAGTGGAGAAGGAGGACGACATAAGGTCTTACCTTGAGGTAGATTGGGGGGAGTCTATAAAGAGGGAGATAAATAGAGAGGCTAGCTTGATTATAATGTCTAAGACCGGGAAAAAGCCTGAGTTTCAAAAGCCCGACGTTCTCATAGTGCTAGACTTTCATAAGATGGTCGCAGAGATTAAGCCAAGCCCAGTTTTCATATACGGGCGTTATAGGAAGCTGATTCGTGGAGTACCTCAATCTAGATGGTTCTGCTCTAAGTGCAGGGGGACAGGGTGTCCTGAGTGTAATTGGACCGGAAAACGTTACGAACTCTCAGTCGAGGAGCTTATAACCAAGCCCATAATTGAGAAGTTTGAAGCTCACCGAGCCCGATTCCATGGGGCTGGAAGAGAGGACATAGACGTAAGGGTTTTGGGCTCAGGAAGGCCTTTTGTCGTAGAGGTCCTGGAGCCCAAGAAGAGGTTTATCAATCTCGAAGAGCTACAGCGCGAGATCAACGAGAGGTCCCAAGGAATTGTAGAGGTCTTAGGCCTATCGTACACGGACAGGTCCACAATAGGAAAGCTTAAGCTCTCGGCCAAAGTGAAGGCGAAGACCTACAGAGCGCTGGTGATGACTGAGGAGCCTTTAGAGAGAGGGACACTAGAGACTCTCAGTAAGTACTTTCAAGGGGCTACAATAAGGCAGTGGACCCCTCGAAGAGTTTTACATCGTCGAGCTGACAAGCTACGGATGAAGAAAGTGTACGAAGTAAAGGTGATGGATGTCAAAGATAATACCTTCGAGGTTTGGATAAAGTGCCAAGGTGGCCTCTACGTTAAGGAGCTCATTCATGGAGATGAGGGTAGGACTTCACCGAGCTTTCAAGAAATTCTTGGCACGAAGCTTAGGGTTCTAGAGCTGGATGTTTTAGAGGTTGAAGACTAAGTTGTAGTGCTGAGAGGCTTTATGTGATCTGGTGTCGTTATCACTACCTTGCGCTTATCGCCGAGCTTGGTCTCAATTACATATGCCCTGCCCCTCTTGCCTATTATCACTCCCGTAAGCCCATGGTATCTTCTGTGAGGGGCTGTTCTAATCTTTGAAGGGTCTATGTCGAAGCAGACTCTATCGCCTATTTTGTACTCTATTAATAAATAGCTTAGCCCTCTCATGCCGCTCTCGCGTGGATGCTTTGATAATAGGCTCCTACCTCTGCTCCTCAGACCCTTAGAGCGCTTCATCTTAATCGCCTTGCATTCAAATGCCTTCAGAGAGCTTAGGTTGAGTAGCGGGCCTCCAAGCTATAAATATATTTATTCCTCGCGAGAGATACTTCACAGTTAGCTTCTCACAGCTGTGAGGGCTTAGAGATGAAGATATTGAAGGTCGAGGAGATTCCCTTACCAAAAGTGCGCGATTTACTCGAATTAAGGCAAAAACGAGGCCCCCTGGAGCCGTATCAAATGGTCGCCCTTTCTCATGCCTCTAAATTTTCAAAAATTCCTCCTGATAAAGCCGAGAAGCTCGTCGAGGAACTTATGAGCAAATTCCAGGTCTCTAGGATTGTTGCTGTGCAAATAGCAAATGTTTTGCCCACATCGATAGAGGAACTTAGGACTTTGCTCATTAAAGAAAGCAAGGTCTTCCTGAGCGAGGACCTTGAGAAGATCCTAGAATTAATTCGCATGTATCTTGGGTAAGCTTTTCGCCACCTTCTTGATTAGAAGGTGTTAAATTTGTGGACTAGGGATAAGAAGAAATTTGAAGAATATGCCTACATACTAGATTTTCTCCCTAGAGGTTACCTCAGAGAGAGCCGCCCTCATTTCATGGGCAAACCAATAGCACAAGCGGTCGGAGAGGACTTCTTTATGTTGTTGGAGCTAGTCCCAAAGCCGAACGTACCCCTATCCCCCGGAGAAAGAGTCTTCATAGGAAGGGGTTTTAGAGAGAAGATAGATAGGATAATAAGGAGGTTAAGCTTTGAAGAATTGACGGCCTTCGCTAAAGACGAGCTACCCCGAGCGATAGAGAAGATAGTGAGGGAGCGCGAGGACAAGTTCGTACAGTTCTTGAACAGCGCTCCACCCTTGACCACTAAGATGCACTCCCTCGAGCTCTTACCTAGGATAGGAAAGAAGACCATGTGGATTATAATAAAGGAAAGGGAGAAGGCTCCTTTCGCTAGCTATGAGGATTTTGAGAAGAGGACGGGAGTCAACAACATAGTTGGCATAATGATTGAGAGGATTTTAACAGAGTTGAAGGGCAACGAAAGGTACTACCTGTTTACCGTGCCACCTGTCTCTAAGGAAAAGGCAACAGGGCCATGAATTTGCGAGAACGTACTTTGGTACTTATTAAGAAATACTCCATAGTACCGAGGAAGGAGCTAGGTCAATCTTTTTTAGTTAATGAAAGAGTCGCGCGGCGAATAGTAGAGCTTTCAGAGGTAGACGATCTTGTAGTTTTAGAAGTAGGAGCAGGGCTGGGGGCCTTAACCGAGCCATTAGCCTCAAGAGCTAAGCTCGTCTACGCGATCGAGGTCGATCCTCTTCTATGCAAGGTCCTTCGAGAGGAGGTGCTAAAGGGCTATGACAACGTCGTGTTAATAGAAGCCGATTTCTTGAAGTTTACGCCGCCTTCGGTCGACGTCGTAATATCCAACGTCCCCTACAACATCGCCACACCCTTGCTCTTCAAATTAGCGCAGAAGTGCTTTTTCAGTAGGGCTGTTCTGACATTACAAAAAGAGCTAGCTCTTCGCATAACTTCGAAGCCTGGCACTAGAGACTACGGAAGGCTAACAGTCTCTCTAGACGCCTTTTTCTCTTCTCGCTTGCTTATGTTAGTAAGGAAAGCGGACTTCTACCCTGAGCCAGAAGTCGACTCGGCCGTTGTCGCGTTTGAAAGACGAAAGCCTCCCTATGAGATTATAGACATGGACTTGCACTTGGAGCTTGTCAAGTGGCTCTTCACTCAGCGTAACAAGTTGCTAAGGAGGGCCCTGCGAACTGTCACTTCAAAACTTCTATCGCTAAAATTAGATGACAAGGTGTACTCTGATGCGAGATTAGAGGGGTACATGAACAAAAGGGTCAGGGACTTAAAACCATCAGACTTTGCTTATATATCCAACGTCCTGAAGGAGTACTTAATATCTGAGGGGAAGAAACCTTGAAGCTCGTTTTCGACGGCATGGTCATCCATGTGTGGGAAGGAGTCTATCCGCCGTCCGACGATACATTTCTGCTACTAGACAACTTGAACTTGAGCGGTGAGGAGTTAGTGCTCGACGTAGGGACTGGAACAGGGATTCTAGCAATAAAGTGCGCGCTAAAAGGTTGCTATGTAGTAGGCATAGATATTAGCAGAAAAGCCATCCGTAACGCAAAGTTCAACGCCAGAATAAACGACGTCGATCATTTGACTTGCTTTGTGTGTGGCGATGCGACGACGGCCTTGAGGGACAAGTGCGACTTCGACGTCATAGTGATGAACCCTCCTTACTTGCCATCGACTGGAGATCCGCGTATAGATGAATTGTCGTGGAACGGCGGTTCCGACGGTACTTCTTTAATTGCGAAAATAATCGATGACCTAGATAGGTTGTTGAGCAAGAATGGCAAGCTATACTTCGTCTTCTCATCTCTTTCGGACATCGCGAAAATCATGTCTAGGCTTAAAGCTGTCAGCTTTAACTCGGCGATATTAGCTAAGAGGAAACTGTGGTTTGAAGAACTCTTCCTAGTAGAGGTGAAAAGGTGCCCCAATTCAGGATAGTCCTCGTGGAACCGCTGTACGAAATTAACATAGGCTTTGCCTGTAGGATCATGAAGAACTTCGGCTTTAAGAATTTGTGCCTCGTGAGGCCCCGAACCCCCATCACGGAGGTTTCGAGAATGTTTGCTGCAAAAGCCCGCGACGTCCTCGAATCCGCAATCGTAGTCGATAGCCTAGAAGAGGCCTTAAAAGGCTTCGATTTAAAGGTAGGCACGACGGGTAAATTAGCCAGTTCTCGGAATGTCTTGAGAAGCGTCGTCCCTCCTTGGCACCTACATGAGCTGATGAGTTATGAGGGAAGAGTGGCATTGATCTTTGGCCGTGAAGACATAGGATTGACCAACGAGGAGCTCTCGATGTGTGACGTCCTCGTGAACATACCCACGAGCGAGGAATACCCCGTAATGAACGTCACCCACGCTATGGCGGTAATACTCTACGAGCTATCCAAAGTCTACATAAGGCCCAAGGCGAAGCTGGCCAATGCGAAGTTAAGAGAGGTAGCCCTCAAATACTTCGCGGAGATATTAACCCTCATTGACTTCCCAAAAGAAAAGAGGCCAAAGGCTCAACTGGCTTTTAAGAGAATATTGGGCAAGTCCTTCACGTCTCAAAAAGAAATGCAGATTATGTTGGCCTTCTTGCATAAAGTGCATTTAAAGCTCAGCTCCTATGCTGCGAGGAAAAGCTAAAAAGATCCCGGCCCCTTAGAGAGGAGGTGCACAGGATATGCCCTTGAGACCAGCTCGTTGCTATAGGCTCGTTAAGGGACCGGCTTATACTAGAAAGGAGTATGTACGTGGAGTTCCGCCACCGAAGATCACTAAGTTCACGATGGGGAACACGAAAGCTGACTTCCCCCTAGTGATTCAATTGGTGGCTAAAGAGCCAGCGCAGATAAGGCACAACGCCTTGGAGGCTATGAGAGTTGCGTGTAGCAAATACCTATCCTCGAGGCTTGGCGAGAACAACTACTTCCTCAAAATCCACCCCTATCCCCATCACGTCCTCAGAGAAAACAAGATGATGGCATTTGCCGGGGCTGATAGGCTCCAAGACGGCATGCGCCTCGCCTTTGGTGACCCGATAGGAACGGCTGCCAGAGTAAAGGCCGGGGATGTGGTTCTCACGATAAAGGTCCCAATAGACAAAGAGGAAGTAGCGAAGGAAGCCGCGAAGAGGGCGGCCTCAAAGCTTCCCATGCCCTGTGAGATAATGGTCATAAAGAGCGTTACTAAGATCTAGAGATCTATTGTGGTTTGAAGGAATAGGTAATGATCATTAATGCCAACAACCCAATAATCATTAATATCCAGATCCAGCTGAACGTTTTAGACCTCTTCTCTCTCTTGATGAGCTCATCCTCGCACGGTCCCTCGCAGACAGGTGGGTTTCTATTGGCTGGTACGACCCCTCCACATATCACGCAGTGCTTGTGATTTGGTATACTGGACTCCTCGGTCCTCTTCCTCTTAGAGGACGTCTTAGACCACCTTAGGACCCTCTATTAAGCCGAACTCTAATAAATGTTGTGCGTGAGAATAAATTCCTCGCGAGGTCTTTCGCATCGGGCAACATCGAATATTTTAAAAATCTTTTAGCGATCGCTTGGATCAAAGAGCTCAAGGGCTAAGGGCTGAACTCCGTCAGCTGGCATGAAAATTATTTCTTGCGCTTTACTTTACCTCGTCCCCCTAATAACCTTTCAAGAACGATCTTTCTTTCAGCTTGCGCAACGAGACGGCGTACCCTAATAACCGCGTCGGGGTTAACTGATATGCTATCTATGCCCTGACGCACTAGCCACTCGACGAAGTCCTCTAAGTATGAAGGCCCTTGACCGCATATGCTCACGGTCACTCCATGTTTATGTGCTACCTTAATTAAGTGGCTTATGGCCCTTAAGACCGCTGGGTCTCTTTCATCGAAGTAGCGAGGATCTAGCTTCGGCAGTATCTCCGAGTCACGATCAACACCG
>CAZLVJ010000001.1:33858-91020 GCA_964562935.1 uncultured Nitrososphaerota archaeon | reverse complement strand
GCAATGGAAAGGCAGAATGGCATATAAGAACTTGAGAGTTTATATCGGCGTCCCCGAAGAGTACTCCAATAGGCCTAAGATAAGGTTCCCCGAGGCCGACGCCTCTCGGCTCGCTAGGAGATACATAACGATAGGCGAGCTTGCCAAGGAGGTCGGGTGGAGCTCATGAGCATTACTCAGAAGATAGTTTTAACGACCGGCAAGAGAAAGACGGCAGTAGCGAGGGCCGTCGTAAAGCCTGGGAAGGGGAGGGTCTTCATCAATGGCAAGCCCCTCGAGATTTTGGAGCCCGAAATAGCGCGCTGGAAGATCATGGAACCTCTGCTACTCATAGGAGACTTGAGGAACCTCGTCGACATAGACGTCAGCGTCGAAGGTGGGGGATTTATGGGCCAAGCTGTTGCATCAAGGATAGCCATAGCTAGAGGAGTTGTCGAGTTCTTCAAAGATAGGCCCGAGGTCAAGCAAATACTCCTTCAATACGACAGGCATATGTTGGTAGGAGATCCTCGAGAGGCAGAGCCCAAGAAGCCTCGGGGCAGGTCGGCAAGGGCTAAGAGGCAGAAGAGCTACAGATAACTTGAAGTGATCGCCTATGGTCATAATACCCGTAAGATGCTTCACGTGCGGTAAGCCGATAGGCCACCTCTACGAGGAGTTCAAGAAACGCGTTAATGAGGGCGAAGACCCCAAGAAGGCTCTTGATGAGCTGAACGTCAAGAGGTACTGTTGTAGGCGCATGCTATTGAGCCACATAGACTTGATAGATGAGCTACTTATGTTCAAGAGGATATCGGCTTAGCGTGAGGAGATACTTATTGGCTGAGACCATTATCGAAGACGTTTACGCTAGGAAGATATACGATAGTCGTGGAGGGCCGACGATAGAAGTCGAAGTCGTGACGATCGATGGCTTTGGCAGGGCCTCAGCTCCAGCTGGTGCGAGCACTGGCGCCCACGAGGTCGTGCCATTTCCTAAAGGGGGGGTCGACGAAGCAGTTAGGCTTGTGAACGAAGTCGTAGCAGAAAAACTCATAGGCATGGACTCCACTGACCAAGTCGCTATTGATAGCTTATTACATGAAGTCGACGGGACCGGTAACTTCTCGAAGTTAGGAGGGGCCACCGCTTTAGCTATATCCATAGCGGTAGCGAAGGCGGCGGCCTCATCTCTAGGGCTACCACTTTTCCAATACGTAGGGGGAGCATTTGCAACAGAAATGCCATTCCCTCTGGGCAACGTCGTAGGCGGGGGAAAGCACGCTGGAGAAAGGGCTCCGAACATTCAAGAGTTCCTAATAATTCCCGTAGGGGCTAAGAGCTACAGCGAGGCCATAGAGATTTGCTTTAAAGTCCACAGAGAGGTCGGCAAGATACTAAGCAAGCTCGACAAGTCATTTGCTGGAGGCAGAGGTGATGAGGGCGCTTGGGCTGCAAACATTTCAGACGAAGAGGCTTTCCAAGCTTTGAGTGAGGCATGCCACAACGTGAGCGACGAGGTCGGGCGTAGGATAGTGCTGGGGGTCGACTTCGCCGCTTCAAGCATGTGGATGTCTGAAGGGAAGGTCTACTTCCTCAAGAGGGAAGGGAAGGGCCGTACTCGGGAGGAGCAAATAAATTATGTAATCGAGGTGGCCGAGAGGTACGATTTGAGGTACATCGAGGACCCACTACACGAAGAAGACTTCGAGGGCTTTAGCCTTTTGGTAAAGGCTATAGGCCACAGAGCCCTCATATGCGGCGACGACCTCTTCACCACGAACGTGGTCAGGATCAAGACGGGACTTGAGCTTAAGGCAGCAAATGCTATCATAATAAAGCCAAACCAAGTTGGAACTCTCACGGATGCCTATAGAGCTCTGAGAGTTGCGAGGGCTGGCGGGCTTATGCCGGTGATGTCGCACAGGTCGGGGGAGACCGAGGACACGTTCATAAGCCACCTCGCTGTTGGACTTAGATGCCCAGTCATAAAAGCTGGGATTTTAGGCGGGGAGAGAATGGTCAAGCACAATGAGCTCATCAGAGTTGAGGAGATGTTAGAAAACGTTAAATCTATGGCTGAGCTTCCACCACAATTGACTCGCTGAGGTGTATTGCGTGGCTCTGCAACAAAAGGAGCTGTTAATAGCAAGGGAGGAGTACTTGAAGGCTGGAGTCCACCTAGGTACTCACATAAAGACTATAGCGCTCAGGCCCTTCATCTACAAAATCAGGCCTGACGGTCTCTGCGTCATAGACCTGGCAAAAACCGATGAAAGGATTAGAATAGCCGCGAAGATGATAGCTAGGTATGACCCCCCTAAGGTTGTGGCCGTTTCGTCGAGGCAGTACGGCTTTAGATGTATCGAGAAGTTCGCGAACTTGACGGGCGCTGTCGCAATACCAGGCCGGTTCATTCCAGGCACCTTCACAAACCCCAAGCTCCCCTTCTACATGGAGCCTGAGCTCCTCATAGCCACCGACACGAGGGCAGATGAGCAAGCTATAGATGAGGCCGCCGAAATAGGCGTGCCAGTAATAGCATTCTGCGATACGGACAACGACGCCGCCTTTGTCGACCTCATAATACCAGTCAATAACAAAGGCAGAAAGTCCTTGGCGCTCGTCTACTGGCTCTTGACCCGCCAAGTTCTGAGAGAAAGAGGGGTAATACCGCCTGATGGTGACCTACCAGTACCCGTAGCAGAGTTCGAGGCCAGGCTACCCATCGAAGAGGCCTCTTCTTCAGAGGAAAGTTAAAGAGTCGTATCTCGGCTACTTTTTCTGGTGTTGTAGGTTTGAGAAAGATTAGGTATCCAGCTGTAGCGGGCTTATTCTACGAAGGAGATAGCGAGACGCTCAAGAAGAGAATAGAGTGGTGTTTTAAGCACGAACTAGGCCCCGGCTCCATTCCCTCAATTAATGAACAAGGCGAGAGGAACATAATAGGCTTGGTGTGTCCTCACGCAGGCTACGTGTACTCAGGACCGATAGCTGCGCACTCCTACGCCGAGCTCGCTAAAGATGGAATCCCCGACGTCGTGGTGATACTAGGCCCAAACCACACGGGCCTAGGGTCTGGAGTCTCAATAGTCGATAGCGGTTACTGGAGGACGCCTCTCGGAAACGTTGAGATCAACAGCGAAGTAGCGAGGAGGATAGTTAGAAATAGCGATATAGTAGCAGTTGACGAGCTAGCCCATTTGCAGGAGCACTCGATAGAAGTCCAGCTACCGCTACTGCAATACATCTATGGCGATCGCTTCAGCTTCGTCCCCATATGCATGATGCTTCAGATGAGGGATGTGTGCGTAGAGGTGGGCAATGCCATAGCCAAGGCCGTCGAGTATGAAAACGCCGTGATAATAGCCTCAACAGACCTCACCCATTACGAGCCCCACGATAGGGCTTGTAACAAGGACGTTAAAGTGTTGAAGGCCATAGAAGCCTTGGACCCTGATTTGATGCTGAAGCTAGTCGACTCTCTGCCCGTATCGATGTGCGGCCCTGGCCCTGTAGCTTCAATGCTTTATGCTGTAAAGAAGTTGGGGGCCAAGAAAGCAACGATATTGAAGTACGCAACCTCAGGTGACGTCACTGGCGATAAGTACTCGGTAGTTGGATACGGCTCTGTGAAGGTCGAAAAGTGACCTCGATGTCCAAGAACTTGTTCGTGAAAGTCCCGACGAGTATAATCGGCCAGTCCCTCGTCAAGTACGATTACCCCATGTTGTGCTACGTTGCGAAGGATAAAGGGTTCTCGATGTCGATCCGCCCAGGTACTGGGTCATTAAAGGTCGAATGGCCAAATCCTCTCGCCAAGTATCTCGAGAAAAGGCTTTCGAAAGTCTTTTCATCTCGTTTAAACTCTTTAAAGATCGATGTCCTTATTCGAAGCTCTGAAAACTTGTCGCCCATGGATTCATTGATTGCAATCTTCTCGACGCTACTTAGGGAGATGGATCCAAAGGGCTTTTCGGCTTACGAGCTTTCAAGAAAGTTGGCCACCTCTAGCACGAGAATCAAGGCAGTCTTAGAGAGCATGAGGAGTGAGGGGCTCGTGGCATATCGAGAAGGTGAGGGCTTAGCTGAGCTCCGAAAAGATTTTCCCTGGAGAATAGGCCTAAGCATAAAAGCACCTCTAAGATTTAGGATTTATGAGGTCGAAGGGCTTGAGGAAGTCTTCAATGTAGCTTTTCACGCCTTGGGTAGAGCGATAATCATGGTAGCGCGCTCAATCATTGACGGCGACTTTGAACTCTTTCGCAAAGCCCTCGTCAAATACAGCAGGCTGTGTGTCGCACTGTCGGGGCTCCCGCTCTCGACCCTCAAAGCCTATGAGAGGCTTTCTAGCTTGAAGGGAATAGCGTGCAAAGTCGATGAAGACTTTAGGGGCTTCATTCTCTTTGGCGAGGATCGCAACGCACTAGACGAGGGCCTGAGGGCCTCTAGTTCTATGGGCTTTCAAGCTATCGCATTGATGGGCTGAGCAAACATGACCTTGTCGATTGTGAAATTTGGAGGAAGTGCCATCACCTTGAAGGACAGACCATTCACTGTGAGAAGGAAGGCTTTGAAGAGCATGTGCTCTCAAGTCCTCAACCATGTGGAGAGGGGTGGCAAGGTCGTTGTAGTCCATGGCGGAGGGTCTTTTGGTCATCCATTAGCTATGAAGTATAAGCTAAACAGGGGACTGATCAGTGATGAAAGTTACGTGGGCGTTGCTCTCACGAGGTTGGCCATGAGGAAGCTTAACGAAGAGGTTGTCAAGGAATTCGTGAGACTGGGGGGAAGGCCCTACACCGTTGAGCCATCGTCATCATTTATTCTAGAGGAAGGCGACGTCAAGGAACACTTTATTGAGGGTGTTGAAGAGGCGTTAAGAAGAGGCTTCATCCCCGTCTTATACGGGGACGTTGTCTTAGATAGAGGTAGACGTGGCGTGAGCATTTTGTCCGGGGATGCAATAGCCTCGTTCTTAGCCTTGAAGCTTAAAGCCGACAAGCTCATCTACGTGCTTGACGTCAACGGCATATACCTCGAGGATCCTAAGAGGGTACCAGGCGCCAAGCTCGTGAAGTTCTTAAACGAGGACGTTCTAAAGAGAATAGGGATCGCAGCTTCTGACTCTGACGCTACAGGAGGACTTCTCAAGAAAATAAAAGAAGCATTTAGCGCTTTTCGTGGTGGCGTAAAAGTTGTCTGCTTCGTAAGTTGGCGTGGAAAAAATTTACTTAAAGCGCTTGATGGACTAGACTTCAAAGGAACCATGATAAAGGAGGCGTAAGTCGATTGAGCGACATAAGCAATCGGAAGTTCGAGCACATAGAGATATGCCTGAGAGAGGACGTCGAAATGCACCATAACACTGCTGGGTTTGAGGACGTGTGGCTCGTCCATAGATGCCTACCAGAAATAGACGTCGACGAGGTTAAGTTGGAGACGGACTTCTTCGGCTTCAAATTAAGGGCTCCGATACTAATTTCGGCAATGACCGGAGGGCACCCTAAGGCTAAGGAAATAAATAGCGCGCTAGCCCAAGTGGTCGAGGAAATGGGCTTGGCCATGGCCGTAGGTAGTCAGAGGGCCGCGTTACTCAACGAGGGCCTTGTTGATACCTTCGCGGTAGTGCGCAAAAGAGCGCCGACGGCCTATATAATCGCCAATATTGGCGCAACTCAGCTCGTAAGCCAATTTGATGTGGGCCACGTGCGCAAAATAGTGCAGATGATCGAGGCAAACGCGCTTAACATACACTTAAACCCAGCGCATGAGTTCTCTCAAATGGGAGGAGACCTTAAGTTCAAAGGCGCGTTGCAAGCCATTAGGAGGGTCTCAGAGGCCGTAGAAGTCCCCGTAATAGTCAAAGAGACTGGATGCGGCATTTCGCGCGAGGATGCTATAAGACTCGTCGAGGAGGGCCTAGTAAAGGCTATAGACGTGGCTGGAGCCGGAGGGACGAGCTGGTGCAAGGTCGAGGCGTGGAGAGCTAGGAGGCACGGGGATAGCTTTAGGGCCGAGGTGGCCGAGGCCTTCGCCGAATGGGGCATACCGACCGTCGTAAGCCTTATTGAAGTTAAAAGTGGGGTCGACGTCCCCGTGATAGCGTCTGGAGGAATAAGAAGCGGGATCGATTGCGCCAAAGCCATAGCGCTAGGGGCCGACCTCGTCGGAATAGCCTTGCCAGCCTTAAGGGCCGTGAGCCGCGGCATTGAGGCCTTGAGGGCCTACCTAAGAGTCTTAATAGAGCAATTACGGGGAGCTATGTTTTTAACGGCTTCTCGAAACTTGAAGGACTTGAAGAGGACTGAGGTCATTATAACAGGGAGGGTTAAAGAGTGGCTTAAAGTGAGGGGCATAGACGTCAATGAATACTTGAGAAGAAGGAGGGCCATATGAGCTTCTCAGACGACGTGGTTCAACTGATAAGGAAATATGCTCTAATAAACGCTTACGAGCACGGCGGGAAGGCAGCTCCAGGACCTGTACTCGGCAAGGTCATTGCCGTGAGGCCTGACCTGAGGGGTCAAGCCAGGGCTCTCGCTAAATTAGTCGAAGGATTGATAAGCGAAGTAAATAGGATGAGCTTGGAGGACATTAGGAGAGAGGTGGAGGAGAAGTACTCCGAAGCCATGGCAAAGAGGAGAGAGGTGGAGGAGAAGGCTCTACCTCCCCTACCCAACGCTGATAAGTACGAGGTAATAGTAACAAGGTTTGCTCCTAATCCAGATGCTCCACTTCACTTGGGCAGTCTGAGGCCGCTCATATTGTCCTACGAGTACGCCAAAATGTACAAAGGGAGGTTCATATTGAGGTTCGATGATACAGACCCAAAGACGAAGAGGCCTTTGCCAGAAGCTTACAAGTGGATAATAGAGGACATAGAGTGGTTGGGAATAAAGCCCGACGAAGTTATCTATCAGTCCGATAGGCTCGAAGTATACTATGATGTTTGTAAAGAGCTCTTGAGAAGGGGCGGAGCATACGTATGCACCTGTGACCAAGAGCTGTTTAAGTCGCTCCGCGACGTAGGCAAGCCCTGTCCCTGTAGGGGGCTGAGCCCCGAAGAACACCTTGAGAGGTTCGAGGACATGCTGTCTCTGAAGTACGAGGAAAAGGAGGCCGTCGTTAGGATAAAGACCGATCTAAATCACCCCGACGTATCGGTAAGGGATTGGGTCGCCTTTAGGGTGATAGATGTTGAGAAGAACCCTCATCCAAGAGTCGGAAGCAAGTACTTCGTATGGCCCACCTACAACTTCGCCTCTGCCGTCGACGATCACGAGCTCAAGGTGAGCCACATACTGAGGGCTAAAGAACACATAACCAACACGGTCAAGCAGAGGTATGTCTTTGACCACATGGAATGGAAGTTCCCAGAGACCATTCACTTCGGGCGGCTAAAACTAACGGGCATAATATTGAGCAAGTCTCAAATAAGCAAGGGCATAGCAAAAGGAGAGTTCCTATGGTGGGACGACCCTCGCCTGGGCACGATAATGGCCATTAGGAAGAGGGGCATACTGCCGGAGACTCTCAAGGAGATAATCCTCCACGTGGGAATAAAGAGCTCAGAAGCGTCGTTGAGCTGGGAGAACATATACTCCGTGAACCGCAAGTACTTGGATCCGAGAGCTGATAGGTACTTTTGCGTTCTTGAGCCCTTAAAGCTCATAATTAAAGGCGCTCCTGCATTTTCTGTCGCTAGGCCTCAATTACATCCAGACTTCCCCGAAAGAGGGTTTAGGGAGATAGAGGTAACATCAGTAGGCAACGAGGCTAGGGTCTATGTATCTAAGAGAGACGTTGAGCTCTTGAAGCGAAGTCCTCTTGTTCGATTGATGTCTCTATTCAATATCCAATTAGAGAGAGTCGAAAGCGATGCGGTTTACGCGCTCTATAAAGGAGAGAGCGTCGAAGAAGCCCTGCGCCTCAAAGCGCCGATAATACAATGGGTTCCAGTCGATAATAACGTTAAGGTCGAAGTCGTAATGCCAGATGCTAGCAAAGCCCTAGGGGTTGGGGAGAAGGGCCTCGAAAAGTTGGGGGAAGGATCCATAGTCCAGTTGGTGCGCATAGGATTCGCAAGGCTCGACCGCAAAGAAGTGGAGGCGCGAAAGCTCGTATTTTACTTAGCCCATGAGTGATTAAAGGCAATGGTTAGTTAAAAAGTTTATAATGCGGTGCCAGCAGGTAAAGACTTGTTCGACCCATGAATTGATGACAAGAAGGAGGTGAGGGATGCATGCCTAAGCCAAGCTACGTTAGGTTTGAGGTGCCGCCGGAGCTCGCTGAAAAAGCCTACGAGGCCTTGAAGATTGCTAGAGAGACTGGCAAGATAAAGAAGGGAACTAATGAGACGACCAAGGCCGTTGAGAGAGGGCTGGCGAAGCTTGTGCTAATAGCTGAGGACGTTGACCCTCCCGAAGTGGTGATGCACTTGCCATTGCTATGCGAAGAGAGAAAAATACCATACGTCTACGTGCCGAGCAAAGAAAAATTAGGGCAGGCGGCTGGGATCGAGGTTAAGGCTGCCTCGGCGACCATAATTGAGGCAGGACAGGCTAAGGAGCTCGTAGAAGAGATAGTGGCTAAGGTCAATGAGATAAAGGCCAAGGCTGGCTTGCCCACGACGCCAGTAGTGGTAGCGGAAGAGAAGGCGGCACCAGCTAAGAAAGAGGTCAAGAAAGAAAGGAAGAAATAAGTCACTAGTAAGTTTTCTAAATCACCGCGGAGTGAGCTTCCTCGCCTCTCTTTCTGTTTCTCGAAGCATCAATATGTCGCCAATTCTTACAGGGCCTTTGACGTTCCTCGTCAAAATCCTGCCCTTATCGGGCCCCTCAAGAATCCTGCACCTGACTTGGATTACCTCTCCAGTAACCCCCGTCCTGCCGATTATTTGGACCACTTCCGCAGGCGTCGCGTCTTGAGTCGAGCCAGAGCTCATGATGTGCACCTATTACTTAGGCCTCAGAGGCTGACTGATAAACCTCTCCCCTCGCTTCGACCTCGTCCTAGACGAGATAAGGGTTATAAGATGGGCATGGCGACTCACTAAAGGCGGTGCTCAAAATGTTCAAGACGATTTCATGCACGTTTTGTGGGAAAGAGGTCCCGCCCGGAACCGGGCTTATGTTCGTCAAGAACGACGGGACAATATTGTACTTCTGTTCAAGCAAGTGCAAGAAGAACATGTTGAAGCTGAGGAGAAATCCTGCTAAGCTAAAGTGGTGCAAGAAGACTAGGAAGGTGTACAAGTGATGGTCGTTGAGAGGACGTTGATAATAGTCAAGCCCGGAGCCGTTGTAAGAGGCCTCGTAGGAGAGGTGTTATCGAGGCTTGAGAAGAAGGGCTTGAAGATAGTGGGCTTGAAGATGTTGAAGATTTCGAGAGAGAAGGCAGAAGAGCTATACTCGGTGCACAAGGGCAAGCACTTCTACGAGGAGCTGATCAATTACATTACTTCGGCCCCAGTAGTCGTGGGGGTCGTAGAGGGCGACGATGCTATTCAAGTCGTTAGGAGGGTCATAGGCCCGACAAACCCAAAGGAGGCGCCCCCCGGAACGATCAGAGGCGACTTCGGGATCTCAATCACACAAAACATAATCCACGCGTCGGATAGCAGGGAGAGCGCTGAGAGGGAGATAAAGATCTTCTTCGAGGAGAAGGAGCTTTGTGCTTACTCACGGGCTGACGAGGCGTGGCTTTAAGCTTTGAAACGACAAGTTAAAGAGTATTCTCCTACCTAGCTTTTTCATCAAGCTGACTTATTAGAGGAGGTGATTGTAAATTGAGCAGTGGTGAGAGCAAGAGAATCAGATCGCCCATTCTGTGCGTGCTAGGGCACGTAGATGTAGGAAAGACCCTTCTTCTGGACAAGATCAGGGGCACTGCGATTATGTTTAAAGAGGTTGGGGCCATGATGTAGCGCCAAGCAGGCGCTACGTGGCAAACCCAACACATTGGGGCTTCTTTCTTACCGTGGTCAGCTCTCGAGAGGATTTGCGGTCCGCTACTCAAGAGCATAAAGGTTGAAATCAAGATACCTGGCTTCTTGGTCATAGACACTCCAGGACACGAGGCCTTCGTGAACTTGAGGAAGAGGGGCGGCTCGATAGCCGACATGGCCATCTTGGTCATAGACGTTCTCGAAGGTTTTGAGGAGATAACCTACGAGTGCTTGGAGATCTTAAAGGCTAGGAAAACGCCCTTTGTCGTTGCCGCGAACAAGATAGACAAAATACCTGGGTGGGTTGAGAACGAGTTCAAGCCGTTCGTTGAGACAATAAAGTCTCAGCCGCCTCAGGTCCAGAGGAGGCTCGACGAGCTCATCTACAACATCGTGGCCAAGTTTGAGGAGCTTGGCTTTCAAGCCGACAGGTACGACAGAATAAGAGACTTCGCCAGAACAGTGGCCATAATACCCACAAGCGCTAAGACGGGAGAGGGCGTACCAGACCTCTTGCTCGTCTTGGCCGGCCTGTCTCAGAGGTACATGTTGAAGAGGCTCTACGTCGAGGAGGCGACGGCTAAGGGCGTGGTGCTAGAGTGCAGAGAGATCCCGGGCTTGGGCAACGTCGTGGACGTGATAATTTACGATGGCGTACTAAGAAAGGATGACACAATAGTGCTCGGCGGGCTCAAAGGTCCCATAGTGACCAAGATCAGGAGCATATTAATGCCCAAGCCCATGGACGAGATGAGGGACCCGGAGGACAAGTTCAAGAGCGTGGACGAGGTCGTCGCAGCCGCTGGCGTAAGAGTCGTTGCCCATGGCCTCGACGACGCCGTGGCTGGTAGCCCTCTTTTCTCAGCGAGGGATCAAGCTGAAATCGAGGAAGCGGTAAAGAGGGTGTCAGAGGAGCTCTCGAAGATCAGGATAACGACTGACGTCATAGGGGTTGTGGTTAAAGCCGATACCTTGGGATCCCTTGAGGCATTGGTGTCGAAGCTACAGGAGCTAGGCGTGCCAGTGAGGTTGGCTGACGTCGGAAAGATATCGAAGAGGGACGTCGTCGAAGCCGCGATAACGAGAGATAAGGACCCCTACCACGGCGTCATCTTAGCGTTCAACGTTAGTACGAGCCCCGACGCAGAGCAAGAGATAGAGAGTAGGAACATACCGGTGTTTAAAAACAATGTCATTTACAGGCTGATAGAGGACTACTTAGCTTGGGTCAAGAAGAAAATGGAAGAGGATCGCAGGCAGACGCTATCCTCCCTAATCTTGCCCGGGAAGGCCCGTATCTTAAAGGGCTACGTATTCAGAAGGAGCGACCCGGCGATAGTCGGAGTCGAAGTATTGGCCGGGAGGCTAAGGCCCGGGTATCCATTGATTAACGCTAAGGGCAGAAGGGTTGGGGTGATAATGCAGATACAAGAACAGAAAAAGAGCTTAAGTGAGGCCGTGGCAGGGCAAGCCGTCGCGATATCTATTAAGGGGGACGTAATTGTTGGTAGACATGTCGACGAAGGCGATTACCTGTACGTTGACGTACCCTTAGAACATGTGAGAGTATTGAAGGAGAAGTTCTCTGATCAGTTGTCAAGAGAGGAGCTGGAGCTCATCGATGAAATCACTAAGATAAAGAGGATTGCTGGCAGGTATTGATTTAAAGACCTCAAAGTTTTTAGCTAACTCGTGAAGTGTGTTCACGCTAAGGGGTGAAAAAGAACGCCTGAATTCAAAGTGGTCATATCTGATCCAGCGACCGGAAAGGCTAAGCAGGTAACCGTCAGCGGGCCTCAAGCGAGTGCCCTAATAGGGCTTAGGATAGGAGATGAAGTGGACGGCGCGTTGCTTGGAATGCCAGGAGTTAAGTTAGTGATTAGAGGTGGGAGCGATAGAAGTGGAGCACCCATGAGGCCTGACCTCCCAGGACCCGTTAAGCGGAGGCTGTTATTGAGCCAAGGACCCGGCTTTAGGCCCAAGAAGAGGGGTTTGAGGAAGAGGAAGCTCGTTCGGGGAAACACTATATCTGACGATATAGTTCAAATAAACATGGTCATAAAGTACGAGGAGAAGGCGATTAAACATGGTTGAGGGGTGGATGAAAAAGCAGGCTGAGCTGAACATAGGCACGACGGGTCACGTAGACCACGGCAAGACGACCTTGACGTGGGCCCTCTCGGGAGTATGGGCTTCAAGGCACTCCGAGGAATTGAGAAGGGGGATAACACTTAGGCTGGGTTACGCCGACACCACGGTCTTGAAGTGCCCCAAATGCCCGCCTCCTCAATGTTATACAACTTACGCGCTCTCGGGGACTACTTGCAAGCACTGCGGGTCTAAGCTTGAGTTCTTGAGGAAGTACTCGTTCGTGGACTGTCCCGGACACGAAATTGCACGCCCATAAACGGGCGTGCAACGTGATATGTTGATGGCAACTATGCTCGCAGGGGCTACGCTATTTGACGGAGCCATATTGGTGATCGACGCTACAGCTCCGTGTCCTCAGCCTCAGACGCGAGAGCACTTGAAGGCCCTCGAAATAATGGGGGTCAGAAACGTGGTGGTGGTACAAAATAAGATAGAGGTCGCTCCGAGAGATAAGGTCATTGAGAACTATCGTCAGATAAGGGAGTTCTTGAGAGAAACCATGTACAGGGATGCGCCAATAATTCCGATCTCTGCCCTCCATAGAGCAAACCTTGATGTCTTGGTCGAGGTCATAGAGAAGACCATCCCGACACCAAAAAGGGATCCGTCAAAGCCTTTGAGAGCGCTGATAGCTAGGTCCTTTGACGTCAACAAGCCTGGGACGCCGCCCGAAGAACTAAGAGGTGGGGTCTTAGGAGGCTCTATAATCCAAGGTGTTGCCAGGGTGGGCGACGAGGTCGAGATAAGACCCGGCGTCAGGATAGAGAAAGGAGGCGGGAGGGTCGAGTACGAGCCGTTGTACACTCAAATAGTGAGCCTAAAGGCTGGCGATGTAAGCGTAGAAGAGGCTAAACCCGGAGGGTTGATAGGCATTGGTACACTTCTAGACCCCTCACTCACGAAAGCAGACGCCTTAGCTGGTAGCGTCGTGGGCAAGCCCGGCACGCTCCCTCCAACGCTCTCGGAGCTTGACCTAGAAGTCGTGCTGTTTGAAAGAGCTGTGGGAACAGTAGACATGGTTAAGGTCGAGAACATAAGAGCCAACGAGACCTTGATGATAAACGTTGGCACGGCCACTACTCTAGGGATAGTCGCTAAGGCCTCTAAAGACGTAGTCTCGGTGAAGCTACGTAGGCCAGTATGCGCAGAGCCAGGAACTAGAGTAGCGATAAGTCGCCAGATATCCGGCAGGTTTAGGCTCATAGGGTACGGAATAATCAGGTGAGGAGTGGAGGCAAAATCGCAACTAAGGTGCTCTTCGACACAAACTTCTTGATGGCTATTTTTGAGAGGCCCATAAATGTTGTTGAGAGAGTTGAAGGGTTGCTTGAGACCAAGGTCAGGCCAGTCATCCTGAGAGCGCAACTTCGAGAGCTTGAGAGGATGGCGAGCTCCGACAAGAGACGAAAGGCCGCTCGAATAGCTCGCGCTGTCCTAGAGTACGTGAAGAAAGGGGGGTTTGAAGTCGTTGAGGATGGCGAGGGGGCAGTCGACGACGTTATAGTCAAGATCTCTAGGAGAGAGGGCTACGTAGTCGCGACAAACGATAGGAGGTTAAGGCGAAGGTTGAGAGAAGGCGGCGTAAGCGTCGTGTACATGAAGGGCGATGGCAGGTTTGAGCTAGAAGGCTACCAGCCTTAACCTGTTTTACAAAAAGTTTAATACAAAAAGGTACAAGGTCTCTAAACTCACACGGCGCTCAGCATTTAACCTCATGGTGGAAAATCATGTATTACTTGGCCACTATTTCGGACGAGGTTAGGATCCCGCCCAGCAGATTTAACGAGAAGCTCGAAGACGTCGCGTTCGACAGCCTGAGGTCCACGTATGAGGGAGTAGTAATAAAGGGTCTCGGGATAATAGTCGCGATATTGGGAGTGAAGGTCTCTCCCGTAGGTAAAATAGTGCCCGGGGACGGCGCGAGCTATCACAAGGTTAGGTTCGAGGCCCTAGTCTACGCCCCCGCGGAGGGAGAGGTAGTGGAAGGAGAGGTAGTGGAAGTGGTGGACTTTGGGGCCTTCGTGAGAATAGGACCAATAGACGGACTGGTCCACATATCTCAAGTGGCAGACGATTACATATCCTACGACAAGAAGAAGAGCGAGCTCCTGTGCAAGCAGACTAGGAGAAAGCTCTCGAAGGGTGATAGCGTGAGAGCCAGGGTCGTGACCGTTAGCATGACCGGAATGAGGTTGAGCGACGTCAAGGTCGGCTTGACTATGAGGCAACCGTTTCTAGGGAAGTTGGAGTGGATCGCGGAAGATCTGAAAAAGGAGAAGGCTCCTGCCAAGGTGAAGGAGAGGTGAGCAAGAGGACTTCGGCTCGATTCAAGTGCTGCTTGAGGTGTAAAACTCTTCTCCTAACTCAAGCGAGTATATGTCCTAACTGCAAATCGAGCGAGTTCACGTCTGACTGGAGCGGCATCGTCATAGTCTTCGACCCCGAAAACTCTGTTATCGCCAAGACCTTGAACCTGACAAAGCCTGGTAGATACGCCATTAAATGCAGGTGAAGGCTTTGAGACTCAAGGCTTTTAAAGTCAGTGAAGAGCTTAGGAGAGATCTTAGCAGGCCTTGGGGTCTAGTGATCACGAACAACGAGGTAGAGTCAGGGAAATTAGAAGAAACATTAGAGGGCATGAGGGCTGACCTGGTTGTAACGGTAGGGGACGTGACTACTTATACGTTTCTCAAGAGGGGGCTAAAGCCTAGAGTAGCGATAATCGATATGAGGACCCTGAGAGGGCCCTATCAGGTCGATTTAAAAAAATGCATGAGAGTGGTATGTGAAGTGGTAAACCCTCCGGGTCACATAGTTTCCACGATGGTAGAGGAGATAGGCAAAGCGCTTGAAGAAGGAGGGCTCGTAGTAGTAAGGGGGGAAGAGGACCTATTGGTAATACCCTCAATACTTGCTTTGCCTGAAGGGGCGATAGTAGCTTACGGTCAGCCAGGTGTTGGGGTAGTGCTGATAAAGGTGGATAAAGATAAAAAGGAGAAGGCTAAAGAACTGCTAATGTCTATGATGGAGGTAGAGCTCGATGATGCTACAATACCAAGTTAAAGTGTTGAGAGACGTAGAAAACAAGGTCCTAAATAGGAGGGAGCTAATCCTACGGATACACCACGCTGGCGCTAGAACGCCTACAAGAGGTGAGGTGAGGGAGCTCGTGTCTTCGATGTTTAGCGCCCCTCAAAACCTTATAGTGATCAAGAGCTTAAAGACTATCGCTGGGACTAACGTTACAGAAGCCCATGTTCATGTGTATAGAGATGAGAAGGCGCTGCAGGAGGTCGAGCCTCAGTATATAAAGGCCAGGAACTTCGGAAAAAGGGGAGGAGAGAAAAGCGAAAAGTAACTGGAGGATGATCGTTGCGCAAGGTAGTCGTGTTAGGCATAGAGTCTACGGCGCACACCTTTGGATGTGGGATAGTCGACTCCGATGGTAGCGTTTTAGCGAATGTCAACGATACGTACATCCCCACTAAGGGAGGTATACATCCTAGGGAGAGCTCTCAGCATCACTCCGACGTGGCCCCTAAGGTCATTAGGAAGGCTCTGGCTGAGGCCAAGCTTGATTTGGAGCACATAGACGCCATAGCAGTCTCCTTGGGGCCTGGTCTGGGACCTTGCCTCAGAGTCGGCGCCACCATAGCCAGAGCGCTGGCTGTTGCTTATAACAAGCCGCTAGTCCCAGTAAACCACGCCGTCGCGCACATAGAGGTGGCTAAGCTCACGACAGGTTTCAAGGATCCCCTGATAGTCTTCGTCTCAGGAGGTAACACGATAATAGCAGCGTACTCGGATGGAAGGTACAGAGTGTTCGGAGAGACGCTCGACATAGCGCTTGGCAATCTACTCGATACGTTTGCCAGAGAAGCTGGCTTGCCCCACCCAGGCGGACCTAGGGTCGAAGAGCTTGCAAAAAGAGGGGAAAAGTTGCTTAAGTTACCTTATATAGTTAAAGGACAAGACGTGTCGTACTCGGGACTTCTAACCGCCGCCATTAGGCTCTTGAGAGAGGGCCACAAGATTGAGGACCTGTGCTATAGCTTGCAAGAGTACGCATTCTCAATGTTAGCTGAAGTGGTTGAGAGAGCTCTGGCCTACACTGAGAAGGAGGAGCTCGTGTTAACTGGCGGGGTGGCGGTCAACAACGAGCTTCAGAGAAAGCTGGAGATGATAGCAAGAGAGCATGGCGCTAAGTTTGGAGTTGTGCCCAAAGATCTTGCTGGAGATAACGGCGCCATGATAGCTTGGACTGGCGTACTCGCCTACACGCATGGGGTTACAATAGAGGTAGAGAAGAGTTACGTGAGGCCTAGGTGGAGGCTCGATGAAGTCGATATACCTTGGATTCAAGGGGCAGATGATAAAGAAGGGCGCTGAGGCAGAGCTCTACTTAATAGACTTCTTGGGCTTGCCAGCGATATTAAAGAAGAGGGTTCCAAAGCCATATAGAGCCAAGGAACTCGACGACTACATCCGGAAGGCTAGGACCTCTCATGAGGTCACAATGATGTTCCACGCTAGGATGTGCGGCGTCCCAGTCCCAGCTATATACGACGTAGACCCAGAGGAGGGAGTCATAATAATGGAATATGTGCCCGGGCCGACCCTAAAGGAACTAGCCTTAGGAGGCTACGACGTTGCTTCTCTCTTTAGGTTGGTCGGTTTTTACGTCGGCAAGATGCATGTCAACCACATAGTCCACGGAGACTTAACCCCCGCAAACATAGTCGTCCCTGAGACTGAGAAGCCGTTCTTCGTAGACTTCGGTCTAGCAGAAAGAACTGGGGAATTAGAGGCCATAGGGACAGACGTGCACTTAATGCTGAGAGCCCTCGAGAGCACTCACTACAACAAGGTAAAGGAGTTCTTCGAAGAATTCTTGAGAGGTTATAGAGAGGTCGTGGGCGCTAGAGTAGAGAGGGTCTTGAAGAAAGTCCAAGAGATAAGGAGGAGAGGGAGGTATGTCGAGGAGAGGAGGGCCAAGGTTTATTGACGTCCATTGTCACTTACACGATGAGGTCTTTGACGGCGACAGAGACGAGGTCGTAGAAAGGGCTCTGAATAGCGGTGTTGAAATCATCATCACCTCTGCGCTAAACATGCGAGAGTTAGAGAAGGCGTTGAGTATAGCCAAGAAGTATGGTTGCGTTAGGGTGTCAGCTGGGTTTGACCCGTTGAACCTCTCAGCGATCGACGCGGAAGGGGTCGCTCGTGAAATAAAGAGGCTTCGCGACAAAATTGTGGCCATAGGAGAGGTAGGCTTAGACTTCTTTTACGTGAAAGGAGGAGAGCGAGAAAGACAAGTCGAGATCTTTAGGTTCTGGATCAACGTAGCCTCGGAGTTGAAGCTACCTTTAATAGTTCACTCAAGGAGTGCTGGGAAGTATGCCATCGAGGTCATAGCAAAAGAGGGCTATGATAGGGTTCTGATGCACGCCTTCGATGGAAGCAGCGGATGGGCCTTAAAAGGCGTTTCTAGGGGCTTCATGTTCTCGATACCTCCTTCAGTAATGAGGTCTCAGCAAAAGGTCAAGCTTGTGAAGTCCATCCCCATAGAGTACTTGATGGTCGAGAGCGACGCCCCCGTACTAGGCCCCGAGCCGGGGAAGAGGAACGAGCCCTCAAACGTGGTGATCTCGGCCACTAAGATAGCTGAGATCAAGAAGATAGACTTAAACGAAACATACGAGGTGTTGTACTCGAACTCGAAGAGCTTTTTCCAGCTTTGACTAGAAGTTTATCACATCCTCTTCCTTTATCGTGCGCAGGACCACCATGGTTTGGGTCGACGTCACTCCCTCGATCTCTCCTATCTTGTCTATTATCTTGGCCAAGCTCTCCCTAGTGCTAGTCCTTATTTTCAAGACGGCGTAGTACTCGCCCGTGACGTCGTAGACCTCGTAGACGTCGTCTATTGAGGCCACTCTCTTTAAAACCTCTTTGAACTTTAGGGGATCGGCCTTTAGCAGAACTATAGCAGTAAGCCCCTTCCCAACCTTTGCCGGGTCTATCGTCGCTCTAAATCCCTTAATAACTCCCAGCCTCTTGAGCTTCTGGACCCTGAGGTGAACAGTGGCTTCGCTAACCCCGATGCTGGAAGCTATTTTTGAAAAGGGTGTTCTGGCGTTTTCTTGCAACATTCTGAGGATCTTTAGGTCTATTTCATCAATTCCCTCCATAACTCCTTAACTCCTAATCGTAACAGGCTCATCTCCCAGAAAAGCTATGGGCTTTGTCAGTTATATAAGATTTAAAGAGGATGGATTGAAAGGCTTAAAGCTCTGCTCGTTAAAGTAATTTCAATGACATACAGGAGGGCCTTCGATTTACCGTTACATGACGGCAAAGCGCCTAGATGGCTCTATGAGAGGATGGTCAAGCTAGCGAAGTGCGTGCTGGCTATCGTCGTCGACGAGTACGGCCCCTTAGGGCTCTTAGAGAAGATCGCCGACCCCCTGTGGTTTCAGGCCTTAGCGTGTGCCTTGGGCTATGACTGGGACAGTAGTGGCACCACGACCGTTACATGCGCAGCGATCAAGGAGGCGCTGAGGGAAAAGGAGTTGGGGGTGAGGGCATGCGGAGGGAAGGGCAAGGCCTCGAGACTCACGCCTCAGGAGATAGTCTACGTATGCAAGTCCTATGGAATGGAGGACGAGGCCTCGAGCTTTGTCAGGATTAGCAGGCTTGTGGCCAAGATAGATACGTCGGCCATACAAGCTGGCTATCAGCTCTACCACCACACATTCTTTATAGCTGAAGACGGTTCTTGGGCCGTGATACAACAAGGCATGAGACCTTTAGAGAGGTTCGCCAGGAGGTTTCACTGGCTCTCAACCGAGCTCAAGAGCTTCAGCGAAGAGCCCCACAAGGGAATCGTGGGGAGCGTGGTTCACAACCATGTCTTGAACCTGACCGACAAAGAGAGCTCAGAGGCTAGAAGGCTTTGCGTTGATGTCGCCAAAGAGGGGCCCGAAAAGGTCAGCAGGCTTCTAAAAGCCGCTATGGCTAAGACAAGAGGGCCGCTGGATGCTTGGCTCCGGAGACAAGACGTTATAGACGTAGAGGTCTACAAGCTCCCACGATTCGTCAACTGGCTCGCGCTAGAGAAAGCCCTTCAGCTGAGCCCTTCGAGCTTCGAGGAGCTTCTGTTAATAGAGGGCATGGGGCCCCTGACCATAAGGAGCTTGGCGCTAATAGCAGAGCTGATATTTGGGGCAAAGTTGAGCTGGAGAGACCCGGTTAAGTACTCCTTCGCCTTTGGCGGAAAGGACGGTCTGCCACATCCAGTCGACGTAAAACGAATGGACGAAGCCATAAGCTTCTTAGAGGAGGCGGTCGACAAGTCTAGCGTCAACTGGAGGGAAAAGAGGGAAGCCTTGAGGAGGTTAGCGGGCTTAGCTGCGAGGTTGTCCCTCACCACGTGATCGATCCCACTGCATTAGCAAGAGATTTGGCAATAGCATGGCCCCTAGAGCTCCTGGGCCTTAGCGCTCGATCTCGCTACCAGCTCTTTGAGCAACTTACAGGCCGCCGCGACGTTCTCTTCGGCCTCCCCCGTCGTCGGCGCTCTAGATGACACTTCAACTTCTATGTATGTTTTTCCGTCCCTCTTGGGATGCGATTTCACGTACACGGCCTTGCACCTCTTTATGACCTCCTCTATTATTGGTGCCAGAGAAGACTCTTCGATCATGTCCACTCTAACAAGTCTCGAAGCATATGCCACACGAGAAAGCCTCAAAATGATTGGCTCGACGTGCACCTCAAACATGGCCTTCATCTCCGATGGCACGCCCGGAAGAGCCACGATGATCATGTCGTCGACTTCTATCAGGCATCCAGGAGCCGTTCCCACGGGGTTATAGAGGGGCTTACCCCCTCTTGGGAGCTTAGCCATCTTGAGCCTAGAAGGTGTTACGTCTTCTCTATACTTCTCTTTGACCATGCGCAACGCTTCTTCGTTAAGTTCTAGGGGAATGCCCAAGGCAATGGCTATGCTCTCGAGGGTTCTGTCGTCGAACGTCGGACCCAGACCTCCTGTCGTAATTATTAACTTGGGCCTACGAGCTAAGGCCTCCCTTATGACCGCACCACACTCTCCGACGTCGTCGCTCACGGTTGTAATCCTCTTGACCAGCCCTCCCAATCTGGTGACGCGGTCAGCGATCCAAGAGGCATTAGTGTTTACCACTCGCCCACTTAGGAGTTCGTTTCCCACAGTTATTATCTCTACGGTAAAGGCTTCCACAGGACCACCTAAGCGTAGCGTGAGTGGGAAAGGGGAAAAACTGTCGTCAAGTCAGCAAGCCAAGCCATAGCTAGTGGGAGAGCAGTGACCTCGATCTTAGAGAGTACATTATTTACCCTTTTTTAAGTAATAACTCTTAAATAATTAGTGACTTCATGATATGCGTAATCGCGAAGTGAAACACCATGTCTAAGGCGTCTGTATACAGGGCCCCAAACGCAGTGAGCCTGAAGACAGTATCTTACCTCTCTGGCCTCACGGCATTAGCTGTCGTACTTAAGGTATTTGAACTGCCTTATCCGCCAGCCCCATTCTTGAAGTACGACGTTTCTGGTATTCCGCTAACGCTAATGGCTTTCGTCTCCCTCAAGTATGTCTTTGGCCTCCTACCGCTCTACTACATAGCTTCAGTCGCGCTTGGCTTCGATGCCATAGGCATGGCCATGAAGTGTTTGAGCGAGGCCTCGACATTTGCCCCGTTGACATTAATACATGGAGCGGCCTCAAAGAGAATTTCGGCAAGGGCCGCTACCACACTAGCAACTACAGCGGCCCTCCTCTCTAGGGTCGTCGTAATGTCGCTTGCAAACTACATAGTCACGCCGTACTGGTTGGTTTGGGCCGGCTGGGTAAAGGACCTCAGAGAGGCTGAGGCATTCGTCATTATTTACATGCCCCACATAGCCGTCTTCAACTTAACGTTAGCACTAATAGTGGCTTCCGCCTCAATCACGGTTTACGCGATATTGAAGAGGTCGGGGTATTTGAAATGAGGGAAAGCAAGCTAGTGCTCGAGGTTGTGGGCCTATGGGTTAGGTACCCAAATAGTGATTGGATCCTGAGGGGAGTAGACCTACAAGTGAATAGAGAGGAGCGAGTCCTCATAATAGGAGAGACGGGGTCTGGCAAGACAACTCTGGCTAGAGCGATTACCGGGCTGGCAAAGACGATCTACGAGTGCGACATAAAGGGGAGGATCATATTAAACGGGACGGAGGTTAACGAGGGGAATTACGAAGCACTAATTCGTCGCGTGGCACTCATCGGTCAAAACCCCTACCTCTACTTCGTCGAGCCGCTTGTCGGCGATGATCTATACAGCCATGCCCTAAAAGTACACAGCAACGAACGACTGGCCAGCGACGTACTTAACAAAGCCATGGATGCTACTGGCATAAGAGGGTTGACTGAGAGGTACTTCTTTGAGATTTCTGGTGGAGAAGCTAGGAGGGCTTTAGTAGCGAAGGCACTAATTTCTGATTCCATGCTCTTTATCTTTGACGAGCCGTTGATGTGGCTTGACGATCAAGGCGTGAAAGACTTCGTGAGGCTACTCGAGACTCTGAGGAGACTCAAGAGGGCCGCGATAATCTTTGAACACAGGTTCATACCGCTATTGAAGTACGTCAACAAAGTCTATGTGCTCAAGGGCGGCAGGCTCGTAGACGTGACCGATAAGGCATCACTAGCGCTTGAGGCACCCCCCTGCCGATTACTTTATGGCTTTCGCTCAGAGAAAGGGGTTAATTGTGAAGACGTTTTACTAGAGGCTAGGAATTTGTACTTTAAGTACGATATTAGAGGGGACTACGTACTTAAGGGCGTAAGCATGCAGTTGCGCAGAGGAGATGCTGTTCTAATTTATGGCCTCAATGGTCAGGGCAAGACGACGCTCTTGAAAATCTTAGCCGGATACTTAAAGCCCCACAAAGGACAAGTCCTGCGGAGGGCCAGTACGCTCTACGTGCCCCAAAACATTGCTCTCTTCTACACGGAGAGCACGGTCGAGAAGGAGGTTATGGAGATGTTCAAGGTCAGGGGGATGAAGTCTAAGGTGGGGCTAGGGCTGGACGTTGTAAGGAGATTGGGCGTAGATCCCGAGTCATCCCCCTTTAACTTGAGCTATGGCCAGATGGTCAAGTTAGCAGTAGGGCTCGCCTCCACGTTAGACATCGGCGTCTTGCTCTTGGATGAGCCATTCTCGGGGTTGACGTACGAGGACAGGCTTGAATTGCTGGAGCAGTTGGCCAAGAGCAACACCACAGTCGTAGTGGCGACTAGCAACCTCGACGCCATAGAGGTTCCTTACTGGACCAAGCTCTATAGGCTAGAGACTGGTAAGCTAACGGAGATGGGCACTACTGGGACCACGTCACTAACTTACGCTTCCAAGCTCTATAGGGAGCTCGTGGGTGTGGAGGGTGCTTAGAGAACTATCGTACATGCTCACTTACTCTAAAAAGCTAGAGGATTATAGCACACTGGCTAGGACCCTAGCAGCTTCTACGATCATAGCTCTGCTGTTGATTACTCGCTTTCTCTCTCGAAACATATTGACTGAAATTGTAAGACTGACTCTCATATTTTCCTTCGAGCTCTGCTTAGCATCACACATGAGAGGGATACGAGGAGTCTTAGCCGGGCTGAAGCTGATAGTGGTCTTCGCAATCACTGGTACTTTAGTCTTTTACATGAGCTATCTATTCGGATGGCTGGCCCCAAACCCAGTCCAAATAGTGCCAGGCGCCCTGAGGCTCGTAGTCCTCTTCTTAGGTTTCTCATTACCGTTTCAGTTAATATCGTTGCGAGAGTTGAGGAGCTTGATGAGTAAGCTTAGCCTTGATAGACAAGCCTTGGCCCTCTCAATGATGCTGTTGCAAATACCCACTACGCTCTATTGCCTTTCAGAAGCAGCTACGACCATAAAGTTGAAGTACAAAGGCAAGAAGCCCTACAAAATAGCCGTGCCACTGACTCTTCTATCATTTTTAACATCACGAGGCCTTGCAGAGTCCTACTCGATTTACGGCCCACCGACTATGGATGCTAAGCTTACGATGTATAAGAGGAAGGACGTTTACCTTTACTCGCTACTTGCTACTTTAGTATTTGGAGTCGCACTAGTTAACGTATTGCCCCTTTAACGTCGTCATTTGGTCACGTCTTTTTACGTAGTGCGTAAATGTCCGAAGTGCATGTCCTATGTCCTAGATAAAGTACCTCCTGCTCTTAGCGTCCCCCTTTACCGTTCACGGCATCCTCTAGTAGCGCCTGGGCCCTGCTAGTCTCAGGCTTTATGTCACCGAGCAACCTTCTCTGAACTAGTAAAATGGGTCCGCCCTTCTTAAGAGCTCTTATAGGCTTTTGGTTCTTGCGAGGCCTTTTGTGACTTGAGGGCTTAAGGCCAGAAACTGCCCTAGCTAGCGCTCAGGTGCTCAACAAGGACTCAAGATGTCGTGAAATAAAAGTTGCAAGCTCATTTACTGAGCTTGCGATCGGCAAGGAAATCTTCGATTTAACGTCGATGCTATCAAAGATCAAGCTCAAGGTCAAGCCTCTTTCGCCGAGCTTCGAGTAGAACGACTTCACAACTTTCTTAAAGTCCTCGGGGTCCAACCTGAAGAGGTAGCCGGGCGTAACGGTCAACACAACGTCGACGTCGTTTAAGAGGTTCATGAGGGGAACCGCCGCATCATTAAAGGACTCTACCACGAGAACGTCGGCCCTCGACTTAAGGGTGTTGAAGGCGTAGTCCAGCGACTCTATAGCGTCACGTGAATTCAGTATGTCGGCGAAAAAACGCTTTGCCGTAATGGGTTCGGGCTTAAACCTTCCAATTAATCTCTCAACCCAAGGCCTTAGCCCAGGAACTACTCTTGAGGCATTGCCCTCAACGACGTAGTACCTCGTGGTTCTATTACGGCAGTCACTAATCCTTGCCATGATTAGTTGCTCAAACTGATTGCAAAGGGCTTCCAGATAGTCTCCTACTTTCTTAAAGTAATTAGGGTCTAAAGGGGCTAAAAGGAGGTCTACGGGGTTCACTAGCTCGAAGTCTAGGCTCAAGTTCAATAGCTCCTTGTACTTTAGCACGTCCTCGCCGACCAAAACTCCGTGCTCTAAGCTGTGTAGCAA
Source organism: uncultured Nitrososphaerota archaeon (assembly GCA_964562935.1). Classification (GTDB taxonomy): domain Archaea; phylum Thermoproteota; class Methanomethylicia; order Nezhaarchaeales; family WYZ-LMO8; genus WYZ-LMO8. The sequence continues at coordinate 66,766 of CAZLVJ010000001.1, read as the reverse complement.
GGTGTTGAATTGGTACCAAGCAGAGTGGCCAGCAAGAGGTTTGAAGACTGAGACCTTTAACCCCCTCTCGATGAGCGCTTTGGCCAAAGCCGTAGCGACATAGGTCTTGCCAGAGTCGTAGGTTAGAAGGCCGTTCACGAGCACCGTCGTGCAATCCATAGGCAACACACCATTTGACGAAATGAGTGAGGAGAATTTGTCAGAAAGTGAGGAGGCGATCAACCTTGCTTAGCGAGAGCCGGGTAGTCTATTAGTCTGTGCGACAATAGGCCTCCCAAGCCTTAATTGAACGGTCATTGGGCTATAGGGGCATAAAGTCCTCTGGCTTTGGAATAGTCTTCGGTAAGCCCTTCCTCTCACGTATCTTCAGTATCAAGTCCTGAAGCATGGACTCTGGGACGGGTTGCCAACCCTTGAACTCTGTGGCCCAAAAGGCACGCCCAGCGGTAGCGCTCCTAATTTCGTTTGCTAGGTCGAAGGTCTCAGCGACAGGGATCTCGCCTTTCAAAATCATTAGTAGCTCCTGAGACTCTAAGCTCGCGATCTTGCCGCGCCTAGTCATCAATACCCTAGTCAGCCCAGATATGTAGTCGGCGGGGCACTTGGCCTCGATCTTCAAGACTGGCTCCAGAAGCGTAGGTCTAGCGGACAAGAAGGCCGCGAAGGTTGCGTCTCGAAGGGCTGGCATGAGCTGTGCCGGACCGCGGTGGGCTGGGTCTTCGTGGATTAGGGCATCGACCAGCTTAACCTTGACTCCACGGCAAGGCTCATGGCAAAGGGGGCCTTCGGCCAAGGCCCATCTGAACCCTGAGATCAGGGTGTCCTTGACGTCCCTTAAGTACTGGACGCCTTTTGTGGCGTCGACAAATATGTTGAAGAAGTCGTCGATAGCCCATATACCCCTAGCTTCGTCGGCGTCCCAGCCAGCTTCCTCCCTCAAGATCTTGGCACGCTCGCGCCAGTCCTGGTCGTCGTAGATCTTGCCCATCTCCAAGAGGCGGAGAGTCTCCTCGTTCAGGGGCTCGACGACTACGTAGACCCTGTTGTGCTTGTTGGGAGACTTGCCTTCGAAGGGACCCACGCTCTTCCTTATGCTTTCTCGATAAACGACTATGGGCGGGGAGGTGACGACCTCAATCCCCGTCCTCTGCTTGAGGTCCCAAAGAGCTATCTCTAAATGGAGCTGGCCCATGCCAGCTATCAGGTACTCGCCCGTCTCTTGGTTTATCTTGACGTGGAGGGTCGGATCCTCTATGGCCATCTTCCTGAGGGCCTCGACGAGCTTCGGGAGGTCGCTACTCTTCTTGGGCTCGATGGCGATAGTTACGACGGGCTCGCTAATGTAGCGGAGCCTCTCGAATGGAATCATGCTACCCTTCAGCGCGGGATCTATGACCGTCTCCCCAGCCCTAGCATGCTCCAAGCCGAGCATGGCGGCAATGTTGCCAGCGGTTACGCTCTCGCAGACCTCGCGATAAGGACCCATGTAGAGGCCGACTTGTGTAATCCTCTCCGTAGCTCTAGCCATCATCAAGTAGACCTCGCGAGCCTCTTCGACCGTTCCGCTAAAAACACGACCTGTCGCCACTAAGCCAGCATGAGGGTCGGCCACGACTTTGCTCACGCATACTACCAGGGGACCTTGGTCGTCACAGTTCAGCATTGCCTTACCTACGGGAGAGTCGAGGTCGCCCCTCCAAATCTTGGGAAGTCGATATCTCTGGGCCTCCACGGGGTTGGGAACGTGCTCAACAACCATGTCCAAGATGGCAGCGTAGAGGGGGAAGTCCTCAGCGAGCTTGTCGTAGTAACCCCTCTCATAGGCGTCGACGATGTAGCTGAACCTTACGCCCTTTTGCTGAGCGATGGGGATTGTCAAACCCCACTTATGAAGGGCTGAGCCGAAAGCCACTTGACCCTTTGCTGGATCGACCTTCCAGTTATTCCTAAACTCAGGATCGGCGTATAGATCTATCAAAGCGTTAAAGTCTCTGATGATGCCCACAAACCTCTGCTGGACCTCGTTAGCGCTGAGCTTGAGCTCCTTAATCAAGCGGTCGACCTTGTTGATGTATAAGAGAGGCCTGACGCGCTCCTCCATGGCTTGCCTGACGACAGTCTCCGTCTGGGTCATGACGCCCTCTACGGCGTCGACCACGACAATGGCCCCGTCCATAACGCGTAAGCTACGAGTCACGTGACCTGTAAAATCGACGTGGCCAGGGGTGTCGACCAAGTTAATGACGTAGGGCTTACCTTCCCACTCATGATATAGGGACACGTTGGCAGCCTTAACGGTCATCTGCCTAAGCTGCTCTATCTCGACATAATCGAGCGCTAAGGCCTTGCCAGCCACTTTAGGAGAGATCATGCCGGCCGCCATCAACAGACTGTCGCTGAGGGTCGTCTTACCATGATCTACATGAGCTAGGGTACCGATGTTTCTGACAAATTCACGATTTCTCATGATCTTAAGGATCTCCTCAGTCTGCTTGAACTTCACCATCCCTTGGCACCTCAAATAATCGTGACACTCCTCTAACGCTTAGAGACTAAAAAACTTTTACAGCACATCCATAGCACGTCAGCGAACTCTATAGCGCAAGCCATTGGGAATTGTATCTAGAGTCCCTGATTTGCCCTCATGGTTAACGTGAGGCCTCACAGAACGAGCGCGCTAATGAGTTATGAGGCTCACCGTAAGCATGGCGAGGACGATGAGCGTTATCACTACGTACTTGTAGTTGCGGGAAAAAGCAAAGTATATCACAGATGCCACGACTCTAAGGTACGGCGTGAGCATGAGAAGCGCCAAGCCAAGAGCCATCACGCTGGCGTAGTTGAAGTCACTGAGAGTTAATGTCACCACGCCGATGACGTATGCGAAGAAGTCTTGAGAGCTTATGTAAGCCTCGGGATCGCTTAAGTCTATTTCGGTCGTCCCTTTGTCCATCGCATACAATACAAGGCCTACCGCTTCCATTATTAGCGAAGTCATTACCCCTACTATCAGTATGTAGCTTATGATTTTCTCTAAGGCTGGCCTCTTCAAGGAGATGTGACCCCCTTGTATACCATCTGTAAAATCAAGTAGATTAAGACTGATAGGAATAGGATCCTAATGGTCTTGTCGCTTATCTTCGGAAGAAGCCTTGATCCCATCATTGAGCCCACCGTAGCTCCTACTGCTATCGAGCCCGCTAGGACTACGTTTACTAGCCCCGAAGCTATGAACACCGTTGAGCCTGCTAGCGCTGTCATGCCTATGATGAAGTTGCTCGTGGCGCTAGACGCCTTAGGCGGCATCTTGAGTATGAGCTCATGTATCGCTACCTTAAAGGCGCCAGCTCCTATCCCAAGCATCCCGGCAGCCAGTCCAGCAACGATCATAGCCGGGCCCCCAACATGTGCCTTTACGATCTTATAATTGACGACCCTGCCTAAGCTTTCATCGTAGTAAGAGCCCTCGAGTTCTAGCCACTTAGAAAACCTATCTTGGGCCGCGTCGTGGTTAGGAGTCTTCACTAGCATCTTTCTTCTAATCCCGTAAAAAGAGCTGGAGAGGAAGGCTGCGAAGAAGAAGTATAGGTACCTGCTCGGCACTAGAAGCGCTATGGTTGCGCCGACTATCGCTCCTATCACCGTGAATATTTCTAAGTACATAGCTGCTTTGACGTTGGTAAGCCTCTCTCTGACGTAGGCCGATGCGGAGCCGCTAGAAGTCGCTATGAGGGTTATCATGCTGTTCGCTATAGCCTGCTTAAGAGGGACGCCTAGAAGGGTCAGAATGGGAATAACTATCGTGCCGCCGCCCAAGCCAATGAGCGAGCCTAAGAAGCCAGCAAACATAGACGTTAACATGACCGTGATGGCGTCTAAACACATGGAGCTCGAATCACAGGTAAGCTGGACGATATTTATCCTCTTCGTCTTGGATTAAACGGTGTCACACCATAAAAGTGCGTGCTAACCACTGTTCTCTTCTCTTTGCTTGTCAGCGTCTTTATTCTCCAGGCCCTTGGGCTTACGACGGTAGACGAGTACCTTTTCCCTTAGCGGGTCATCGATTGCGTGCTTATGAGGCTCTGCTAGAAGAGGCAGAGTTTAAGGCCTCCAAGTAACTATTTCTATCGAGGTGGGACCGTTGTCAAACCCCCTTACCGTAGACGACTTCGCTAGATACGCGCATTGTTGTAGCATCCTCGAAGACGCAGTTGCGAGAGCCTATCGCCGCATGGCTCTCTTAACCGTCGAAAAAGAGGTCAAACCCCTGCTACTCTCCATAGCTTATGATAGCTTCAAGCACTCAAAGGTCTTAAGAGAAATAGCCAAGAGCTTATCCACTAAGGCCAAAGTAGACTTGGAGGCATGTCGTGAGCAGATGGGCGAGGTATGGAGAAAAATCGTCGAAAGCGCGACGGTCATGGCTTTTCGTAAAGAGAAGATAAGGCCTGAAGAGTTGCTGTCAGTCATCGAGAGTATGGAGGACGTCGAGGGCTTCGCCGGCGAGGAGTACTTGATGTTAATAAACTCAAGGATACTGCAACTAGCGTCACGTAAGAGTGAGAGGGGCCTAGAGCTTTACAAAGCTACGCTTGAATTAATAGCAGAAGACGAAGAGCGCCACAAGTCCATCTTAATGAAAATTAAGGAGGTCCTTACCAACGAGAAATCGCGATGACTATTATCACCCAATTTTTGCGTGACAATATTTAAGACGGCATCTGTTTCCTTCGACTTTGCATGCTGACGGCTTCACCCTAAAGGGCAAGGTCTTTACTTAAAGCGATGGCAGGCTTCTCGGAGTTCTTGAGAATTATTATGATCCAGATAGGTCTCTTAGATGATGGCAACGGCTTCTGGAACGAGTGCATCGATTGCAAAGTTGCAAGTGGCGGGAACGTGAAATTCAACTCCTGGAGGCTAGGCGCTGATGTCACGACGTCGCTAAGCTCTAAACTTGCATTGAAAGCTATCAAGCTAGGCATTGAAGAAAAGGGGTTAGCCTCAGAGCAACGGGGCTTAGAGAGGACTTCGAGGAGCGCTATAGAAGGCCGCACAAAGGATCTAGCATTTCGGCAGAGCATTAACGTTCATGCTAACGCGAATGATAAATAAGCTAAAGCGGGCTCGATTAGATGTGTGGAGAATTATAGGGGACCGCTACGTGGTCTTGTCGACGTCTTTACCTGAAGCTTCTCTAGCTCGCAGCGATCAAGGGGTTCCTAAGTCACTTAGTCGAACTCAGCTTCTCCTGTTACATCGTTAATACATCTTCGGCTTTGCCTCGCCCCATCTAGTCCACGGACCTTTAACGGAGCTGAAGATCGTTAGCAACGCGGTGTACAGCACAGATGGTGCGATCATTAGAGGCATCCCCACATACTTGTTTAAGAGCTCGGTGAACCACGAGCCGTAGACCGCTTCCAACAATAGTAGTGGCAACAATTGAAACAACACTACGAAGGCAGTTCCGGTCAGCAGTGAGGCAACGTACTGTCTCCTAAGCTTCTTGACTAAGAAGTCCAAGAGCAAGCCGAGCAAAGCGCCGAGGAACAACATGTTTATTATGGGTCCTAGGGGTATGAGCCAGTAAGTCCACTTCAAGGACTCTACGGCTTTGGCAACTATCTCGGGGATTTTCTCTTGAGGTATGCCGCTCCATAACAGTTGCTGATGCACCAGCTCGCGCATGAGGTCCTCGATCGCGCCGCCAAGCATTAAGGTCGTCGTCACCGACGAGAAGGCTCCGGCGATGGTCCCGGCAGTTAAGCTGTACAAGACGTACCTGTTCTCGACCATTTACTCGCCCCAAGAGAAGGAGGTTTAAGGTCGCAAAAAATATTTCCTAAAGATCAGAGATCAAAGAAGGTCTACCAGCGTTTGAGAGGTAGCAGGGTTGCCTGATCCCGCCTTAGCCTTGCCCATAATTTTAGCACTTGGTCCAGGGCTCGTCGCGCTAATAGCAATATCAAGAAGGAGCTCAAGCCTTTGGATAAACGCTTTACTCGGAGGAGCTGGCTGGTTTGTTGCTCTGCTGGCTAGATTGCCCCTTTTAATCCTCGCACGAGGGCTCGAAATCTACGTGAGGACCTTCTACGCGTCGCTGATGGCTGGTCTTTTCGAGGAGACGGCTAGATATTTCGTCGTGAGGAGCAGGACTCACACTGTAAAGAACTTGCGCTCCTCGGCCTCTATCGGTTTAGGGTGGGGCCTGACGGAAGCGCTGATGATCTACGCACTTCAAGTCCCCTTCGCAGCAGCCATGACTGGCTACGACTGGACCGTTTTCGTCCCAGGAGCTGTGGAGAGGAACATAGCTACAGCCTTCCACTTAGCCATGACGTTGATGATATCGCTTACTGTCATCGGGAGGCCCTTGGCACTGTTGCTCCCAACGACCATATTGCTCCACTTCCTCCTGAACACGGCGGCGACTTTCATCGCCATGCTATTGGAGGGTCCGTGGATTATAGAGGGGTCGCTTGCCTTAATCGTTCTCGCCATGGTGATGCCCGTCTACGCCTATACGTGCAGGCTATTGCGACCTCAGTGAATTGATAGAAAAGGATATCTATAACTCAGACGATGTAGACGGAGAGGTGGAAAGCGTATGAAAAGTGATTTCGTAGTGACGACTACCGAGTACTTGCCTGGTTACAGGATCAAGAAGGTACTGGGGATGGTGAGCGGGAGCGTTGTAAGAGCGAGGCACCTCGGGCGCGACATCTTAGCAGGCTTGAGGAACATAGTTGGCGGCGAGATCAAGGAGTACACAGAGCTATTAGCCCAATCGAGGGATGAGGCAGTAAAGAGGATGGTCGAGAAGGCCAAGGGCTTGGGCGCTAACGCCGTCATAGGTGTTAGATTCACGACCTCGGCTGTAATGAGTGGCGCGGCCGAAGTAGTGGCTTACGGTACGGCCGTTGTCGTAGAACCAGAGTCTTAGATAATCTTTCAAGACTTAGCAGTTGTTTTACTGTACTTGTTGTTTTGACGTGCGGCGTTTGAGTACCTCGTAGAGACCAGTTCGGTGAAGGCGATTCTCACGAGCGACATTAAAAATGACTTTCAAACGAGGTTGTTAGGTTGCAAAATGTCGTAGACTATTTATCGCACATAGTGCCATGAGAAATTCAGGACTTTTTTAATTCGTCAAATCTCTTGGCCTCCTTCATAATTTTCTTCTTCCACTCCTTCAAAACCTCGTCTTCTTCCTCCTCTCTCTTACTAACCCTCGACATAACGTTTCACCCTTGTGGCCCTTCAAAATTATCTCGAATAATTATAGTTACGAAATCGTCTAAAAGTTTTCCTGCACATTAAAGAACGACGGTAAGGGCATGTAGAATCGCAAAGAGCCTGAGGGCCGAGATGACTTTGCGAGGGCCTCGCTAAAGGTGGTGTGATACGTAGCAGGCCTAACATAGTAGCTTCAGGGCCGGATCGACAGTTGCTCACGATGAAGGGTTGAGAGAAACCCTATCGCTATGAGCTCTGCTTTAAAGAGCTTAACGGCAATTCTTTAATTCGTTGACAAGGATGGACCTAGTTCTTTGGCTGCATCGAGGGCGAGTTCCGATAGTGACATTATTGTCAGGAGAACTAAGAATCCTGACGTCTTTGTCCTCCATGCCCTAATCATTGCCACATAGTCTTTAAGACGAAAGCAAGCCATCATTACATATGGGATCTTAATGAGACAGCGCTAGGAACGCCAATAAGGCTCAACGACAAGTTGCGTCAAGTGAGTTCTTGAATTACTCAATATCACAAGGAGGTACTGCATGTTGCCAACTCTGTGATATTGGATCATTTGCCAAAATGAAACTCTCTTGAAAAGCGCCTGATCTAAAATCGAGACAGGGTGTTATAACATAAAACGGACTGCGATGTCTTTCCAAACCTTTGGCCTTTTGCGGTGAGTACCGCTACGTATATCTACTGCTCTATGGGAAGGAGGAATAGAGTAACCGAGGCGGTGAGGCCTCACGTCTTCGAAGGATGTGTCAAGCAACGTTCTTTGGTCTGGCAAACCCTATATAAGGAAAACCATCGTTAAGGCTGCAATAATTTATTTCGTGATAGCGTTCATCTTGACGTTGCTCCTATTTTGGGCTCCCGACGTCCTTTTAGTCCTCTTGGCGGCCTACACGCTAATAGCGTGGGTTTTCATAGCATTTTACTTAATTGGAAGTGGGCCCACACTTACCACGTCAAGGAGAACAGCGTGCTCATAACCAGGTCTTGGATCTTCGGAACTTATCAAAGAGAGATAACCTTCGACAAAATACAGGACGTACACGTGAGGCAGGGATTATAGCAAAAGCGTTTAAGTGCGGCAGTGTGGTGTTCGTGACCACTACTGGGCTAGAGGTGGGCTACGTCGGGGTAGGTGCTAGACGGCGAGGTGTTGGTGCTGGCGGCGCCGCACCCACACTCATCACAGGTGCACACAACTCGTTCTTGGACGTGCGCTTCCCAGAAAATGTAAGGGAAGTAGTGGTGAATAAGCTAATCGCATGGAGAGAGGTGTTTCAGCAACAGAAAATAGCAAGCGCCGTAGAAAAAATGGCTGAGAAGGCAGTACCTTACACGTCCCCTACTCCAAGGGCGTCAATAGCCGAGGAGATTATTAAGCTCAAGAGGCTCTTAGACGAAGGAGTGATAACGAGTGAGGAATTTGAGAGGGCAAAGAAGAAGCTCTTAGGGGAGTAGCCAACCTCCTTCCGAGGGACCTTCAAGTAACTGGACGTGCCCAACTTCGGCGTGCAACGTCATGTGCTTAGTAAACAACGTCAAGAGACTTTACTGGATAATGCTGGGAAAGGCGGCAAAGAGCCTCTTAAAGCTCGTATAGCGTTTAATAAATATGAGGCCTTCTAGTGATCCCTTTGCATCTTGGATTTAGGAGGTCAAGGGGGGACAAAGAGGTCTCGGATTCGCGTTTAAAGAAAAGAAGTGTGAAGCTAGAAGGATCCAGTTTTGTTTAGAGCTTATAAGTTCGAGATCGTCGGGAAGCCATTGGGAGAAAGCCTCTTGCTCTCTGCACCTTACACGCCGTAGTTGTCGCTATTAAGTTTAAATGATCGACGCAAAACCTTGACTCTTCACGTCAATAGAGAGGGTTTAAAGAGGGTTTATTTAACCTCAAAGTAGTTACTTGGACTTTGATAACAACCAAGGTCCAAGTAACTACTTGTAAGCCTCATCTTCATGCTTCTATGGCCTCCTTCCACGGACCCTTTGTTGAAATGAACAACACTCATGGGCTAAGTTTTTAGGGCGACCAATTTCGCTAACTCCTCAAGCCTCCTCATTTTGTCGTCGTTGTTGACGACGTGGTCAGCTATTTTCACAAGCTCTTCGACGTTGACGTCCTCGTCATAGCCTATATGTTTGTCGTAACTCTTTAAGGCCTTTATTGTCTCAACTACGAGGTAGCCAACGTTGTATGCATCACGCAGAGCCTTTTCGTCCTTTGTCACATCCTCCATGTGGCTGTAGGCCATGCCCCATGGAGCTATCACTGCCCCCATGCTATTTAATACGAACATCAAGTAGGCGATGGTCATTGAAGTGCCAGCGTCGAGGCCCGTTGCTATGAAGCCGACGGCTTTTCCTTCGAGCAAGCTCCTACCCCCGTGAAAGACCATGTTCTCCATGCTCGTGAGTCTATCGATAAAGTTCTTCAGTAAGCCTGAAGGGGCGTACCAGTACACGGGCGTTACTAGTATGATGCCATCGGACCCAATGATCTTCTCGCCTATCTCGTTGAAGTCATCGTCATCGACAACACAAGGAAACCTGCAATACTTAACGTTGTCTGATGCACAGCCAACGCAGGGCTTGATGTCGTAGTCGTAGAGATGTATCATTTCAGCTCTGCCGCCAGCGTCTTCCACTCCTTTTAGTGCGACGTGCGCTAATCGTGTTGAGGACCCGTACTTCCTCGGAGATCCTATTATCACTAAGACTGAGGGTTTTTCGTCGACCATACAAATCCCCCGATGACGTCATCATCTGATGGGTCAAGGACATTCCTCAGGCTTCACTTGAGGGGGTATGTGTGGCGAGTTCTCTTGGTACCGAAGACCCTTAAAAATCTTAACGTTATTTCCACGCGTCTCAAGCCTTAAGCCCGTTAACAAACTGCGCGCGGTTATTGACGACTTTCCCCTTAATGGCTTGCAGAAGGCTTTTTGAGGGCTTGTCGAGAGGATGAACATTACGCCTCTTAAATTGCTGATAACTCGCTCAACTCCTCCACCCTCACGTACAACGATTCGTCAATCTTCAATCCACTATCTATTATCTCTAGAACCTTGACCCTTTCTTCCGGCATTTTATATCCATCATAGTCCTGTTTGAAGAGCCAAACGATGCCCAAAACGGTCTTGTAAGCCGGGTTAATGAAGTGGTCAAAGCAGAGCCTTCCCGATATCTCCAAGCGTTCTACCATCATCCTTATTTCCCTAAGCTCCTCGTGAGGCGATAGCAACTCGAAAGCTCCTCTCTTCCACTCCTCGTAGAGCGGAGTTCCCTTGCGGGGGACGAACCTCCTCGTCCTAACGAAGTCAGGGTTTATCTCGTTTAGGACCTTGGCGGTATTCACGGCGTGTTGCCTCGTCATGGACTTCCCGCCAAGCCCGGGCATCCAGTAGAGCGACAGCTCGAAGCCAGCCTCCTTGGCCTTTTTGCCAGCCGATATGAGCTCTTGGCTCGTCACCCCTTTGTTAACGTATTTCAGTACATAGTCGTCCCCCGATTCCAAGCCCACGTGGAGTCTCGACAAACCAGCTTTGCGCAACTCTTTCAACTCCTCTAGCGTCTTTCTCACAAGGCTTTTCGCCCTTGCGTAGCAAGTGATCCTCTCCAAGCTCGGAAAGGCTTGCTTGAGGTAGGACACTACCTCGATCAACTTGCTAGTCGGGAGTATCATGCTATCGGCGTCTTGGAGGAAGGCGGTCCTCGCCCCAGCACGAAGCCAATTGTACACATTCACTATGCTCTCGAAATTCTTGAGCTCCTCCTTATCGAGCTCTGAGAGGTCCTTACCGTATAAGAACTCAGGGTTTATAATCTTCGAGAGCCAGTACAACCCTCCGGACTTTTTCGCCAAGGCCTTCAATAGCTCGCTAATCTCCTTAGCGCTATCTATGTCCTTCTTGACTTCTTCCACGGTCCTTAGCTGGAACTTCTCCCTATTGTATGGAGTGCCGTAGCAGAACTTGCACATGCTCCAAGGACAATTCCTAGAAACCCTTATGAGGAGCGAGGAGCTGCCGCCTTCAGATGGAGGTCTAATAGGCCCTATCTCAAATGACAATTCCTTGAGCCTCTCTACCTCCGACGTAACCACGATCTCCTACCTCGATTCAATCCCGGTCAGTCGATATCGAACGTACCTGTGCTAGTAATGAATTGCTGCGTAAAAAAAATCAGCTTTAAGACAAATTGGTTTATCCTTGGGAGAGCATACGCACCAGTGAGTAAGCGCTCAGAAGCTCAAACTCCCTTCACGCATTTAAAAATGCCCTGGACCGAGGCTCTAAAGAAGTTTATGAGCACTGAGCCCTCGGGGTACCTCTTATATAGGGCATTCACGTCCTCGTCGCTTCTCAATAACCTTTCAATCAGCTCATCGACGTCGCGACAGGATGCCGCCATTTCGTACCATTCTTTTATCTTGTCCTTCGCTCTCTCTATGGCCTCCTTGTCGGTCAAGCCGAAGTGGGTGAGTGCTACGGACTCTGCTTTGAGCTTTCTTAACCTCTCGAGAGTTCTTAGCGCCTTGTCGTAATCAAATGGCGGCGGTGTCGAGGGAATTAAATGTCCGTCAAAGCCTATCCCTACGGCATCTGCTGGAAATAGCACTTTGGCATCTTTCAAGTAGTAAACTTGCATGTGAGGGGCATGTCCTGGCGCGTGGAGGACCACGAGCTCGTCTTCACCTAAGTCAAGCTCCTGACAATCCTCTGTAATCATGACTCTATCCTCTTCTAGAGAATCAGGCTTGCCGAAGACGTCAGCCAGCTCCCTCAGGACTCCTCTTGATGCTTCCCAAAGCCTCGTCGGATTGACTACATGTTTTGCCCCTCTTGGATGGACTACTACCTTCGCTGAGAGGTACTTAGCTAGTGTAGCAGCCCCGCCCGCGTGGTCCAAGTGCACATGAGTGAGTGCTATCACTTCTGGTTCGACCTTTAACCTCTTTAACTCCTCTACGACGTCATGTACCCCGCTTTGAGGTCCAGGATCTATAAGCACGGGCTTTTCGTACTGCAATACATAGCAAGCTATGACGTGAGGCTCGCGATGCTTGAAAGCGTCGATCACGCATGTTTTGCCCAATTTCTTAAGCACCTCTGCTTGTTTGAGAGGCTCTCTCCTATTTATTACAACCTAAGCTTTGTTAAAGGCGACGGTCAAGTCCTTTCATGGAGAAGATCAAGCCTAGTCGGCGGCATTTGATGAACTAAGGTGTAGGACGACGTGCCTTATTGGGCCCTCTAATGGACCTGTCAAAGGGCTTTTCGGGCTGATTCTAATGTAAATGTTGCGATGCAAGCAGTACTTTTTGCCAAGTAAATCAAAGAAGGCCATCGTCCTCGATGCTCTTCGCAACTAATCGAAGCAAACTTCTTGTTTGCCGTGGACTAGTTGTACGCGTAAGGGGTCGGGAAACGCTCCACTCAAGAGCGCTGAGGGTTCCAAGCGCTACTAAGGTTTACAAGAGAGGCTTCGTCCATGTAGCCCACCATCTTTTAAGGGGCTCGTATTCTGCAAGGGGTCTTATTCGCTGTAGTTGCTCATAAGCCTAGGATTCCGTGCTAGACAAATGCATGATATGCCTCCTGAGGGGTTAACGGTGTCACCTAAGGGCCTCGCTTCTCTGGGGGAAATTCTTAGTCATAGGCCGTGGGATAGGGGTAAGCTCAAGGATTAAAAGAGGCGGAGCTAAGCATCGGAGCTCTGCGCCCCTGAAACTTGACGGGTTCGTTTCATTAGCTATGAAGAAGGGGTGTTGATCCACAGAGGCTGCCGAAAGTGGGGATGGATCGCGGAGCTCTAAGCGTGGGGCTCTTCTTTAAGATGAGTGTTGATGAAAGCGCAAGGGCTTTCAGGAGGCTTTTAGCGATCTCTTGAGGGCCCACAAGTCTCTGGCCAGCTTCTTGATGTATTCTGCCTTTTCGAGCCTTTCAACCCACTCCCGTGGTAGTCCTTCCTCGCCATGATAGACCCCAGCAATTGCTCCGGCCATGGCGGCTATGGTGTCAGTGTCCCCTCCGAGGGTCACCGCATAAAGCACGGTCTTTACGTAGCTGTAGTAATTCTTAGCGAAGCAGTATATTGCCGTGGGGACAGAGTTCGGGGCTTCTACTCCGTTGCCAAGCTCTCTTACCACGGCCTTTCTGTCGCTTTCGTCGAGTAACTCGATGGCTTTCTTTAGCTTATTTCGATAGACGTCGCTCTTAGTGAAGCTCGCCACCTCTTCGAGGTAATCCCTAGGATTGAAGGATTTGCTGGCTCTTAGAGCTAAGGCTATTGCGTAAGCTTGCACGGCCGCCCCCTCCATGCCTAGCTCGTGGGCGTGAGTAAGCATAGCGGACTTGCGCGCCATCTCTCTCAATTTTTCATGGTCATCGTAATAGAGTAGCGCTATGGGCGCGATCCTCATGGCTCCACCATTGCCCAATGAGCCTGAGCCACCGTAGAGCCTCTTAGCGGCTTCGAACCATGGAACTCCAGACAATATCATCCTGAAGACCCTAGGCGGGCCGGGCCCGTAGCCCCTCCACGGTTCCCTTTGCCAGTTGCGTATGAAGGTCCAAGCCATGTGCTCTCCGTTAAAGCCCCTACATTCGATAAGCGACTCGGCAACGCCAATCATCATGTGGGTATCATCGGTCCACTTACCAGCGAACTCCGCGTTCGCTGACGTAATGTCATCTATGGAGAGCCCCTCGCACCTTGAGCCTAAGGCGTCGCCTAAAGCGCAACCTAGCATGCATCCAACGAACTTAGACTCCATGACCTCACCCCGCTGTGGGCTTGCCCCGATTTGCGTAATCGATGCGAAAAGCCTTTCTCCCTGAGGCCTAAGATGAGCTGACGAGCCTTGGCGAAAGGCACGAGCTTGCTGCTTCAGCTAATCAGTTGAGCCATAGGAAATGCTTAAAATGCCTTCGTCTTGTCCTCTCACTAAGCAGTGATCGGACTTGGGCCCTTCCAAGATGGTTGCGACTGTTGTGCTATTGCTTCTGGCGGCACTGCTAATAGCCTCGTTGATTACTAACGACGTCGACCTGTGGATTGTGTGGAGTAGGCTTGGAGATGAGGAGTTCTACATGGTCGTGGCGGTCGTGCTGTACTATTTCTTGCCCCAGCTTCGACTGGGCCTCACGCTAATAACAGCCGTGCTGCTCTCCGGGTCGCTCAACATAGCACTGAAGTACACCTTTAACTTGCCGAGGCCGCCAGACCCTCTCATAGACGTCTCGGGGCCCAGCTTTCCAAGTGGACACGCACAGATATCGTCGTCTTTCTGGTCGAGCTTCTCGCTCATGATGAGGGACACGGTCATAGTGATTATATCGGCGATCATGGTAGCAGGGATCTCCTCGAGCCGAGTTTTTCTGAGGGTACACCATGTAGTTGACGTGGTACTTGGAGCCCTTATAGGATGCGCGGTGGGTTGCGCGTCTTACTTAGCCCTAAGGTACCACTCTAAGAGGGGGTCCTTCGTCGGTTATCGCGTAAACATAGGAGCCGCTGTGGTGCTGTCAGCCTACAACGTCATTGTGCTTGGGGCCGAGCTCGGTTCTTCAGCGGCCCTCCTGGGACTGAGCCTAGCAGCTCTAACCGTCTTGTCCACCTTAAAGTTTGTGGGGACCGTCAAGCCCTCGATCCTTGCGAGAGTGCTCGCTTGCGTGATCTCAATAACATTGCTATTGGGGGTTCATATGACGACGGGGGGTTACGTCCCTTACGTTAGGTTGACATGCTTCTACGTAGTCGGCCTATGCGTGTTTTCAATGGCTTTGGCCTTCCAAACACTCTTAAAGAGGTTTCGGAGTAGGCGAAAACCGTAGTATGGGTGATGTTAAGAGCATCGCTAAGATCGCATTAAATGCTCTAAAGATCGGGAAAGAGCGCGTGAGGGCGACCCCCTCTACATATTGAGGGGCGTGGAAGTCGTTTTAGAGAAAGTATAACGAGGCGCTGATCAGCAGTGGTCGGGATCATCACAGCTCAGCTCATTTTGCCATCTCATCAACTCACGTGGGTTAAGCCTAAAGCGGACAAAATAGCTTTGCTCCATCACTCCTCTTCAAGGTGAAGAGTGAGGCGAAATCCGTCGAAAAGGCATTTGTGGAGATAAGTTAGTAAGCGAGGCTTCGAGCTCAACCCATGGTGGGCAGGCTTGAAGGCTGCTCTACTTTACGGCCCTCAAGAACTACGCGTCGAAGAAATTAAGGAGCCCAGCGTGCCCGAGAACTGGGCAATTATAAAGACCGTCGCCGTCGGTATCTGTGGTACCGACAAGGCCTTCTACACGGGCACCTACAAGCTCTTCAAAAGGCCTCTCGTACCGGGCCACGAGGTCGTAGGGGAGGTCGTCAAACCGCTAAGCTTACAAGGCAAATTGGTCGTGCCGGAGATTAACTTCTCGTGCTGGCAATGCGAGGTCTGCAGGGAGGGGCTCTACATCCACTGTCCCTACAAGAGAACTCTCGGTATTGACTTCGACGGCGGGATGGCCGAGTACTTTGTAGCACCGCTGAACGCAATTCACATAGTAGACCTAGACCCTATGGTTGCCGTAGCTGTCGAGCCCTTGGCCGCAGTCATAAATGCCCTCGATCAGTTCCCTCTCTCGCCCACTGCTTCGGTGGCTGTCTTGGGCTCCGGAAACTTGGCGTTATTGACCCTCCAGCTCCTGAAGTTCATGGGCTTCAAGCCGGTGGCCGTGATCAGGAGGGAAAGCAGGAAGAGGGGATACGTCGAAAGCTTGGACGTTGACATAGTCGAGTTAGAAAGCGCCGAGGAGTACCTTAAGAGAAGGACCTCGTTGGGGCTGGGCTTCCACGCGGTCTTCGAAGCTACCGGTTCTTCGGAGGGACTTGACATAGCGATTAAACTCGCCAGGCCGCGCGGCCTGGTCTACCTGAAGTCCACGCCGGGATCACCCTTCGTTGCCGACATGACTAGCGCAGTGGTGAAGGAGGTCAGAGTAGTCTGCAGTAGATGCGGATCCCATAGGGACTTTGAAAAAGCTATAGAACTGCTCAAGTCAGGTGCCGTCAATCCCATCGTTACAAGAGTTTTAAAAGGTCTTGACAGCGCCAAAAAGGCCTTCGAGCTCGCCATCGAGCCTGAGGAAGTTAAGGTCGTCGTCAAGACTGCGGGTTAGTCGCTCCATCGTTCCTCCGCTTAGTGCCCTCGAGGTCCCTCGCGTCAGCATCCTTTCTCTAATCGCTCAGATATCATGTCGGCTATCCTATCGGCCATATGGTTAAAGAGTATTTCGGCTAGTTCCTCGGCGAAACGTCTATCTTCTCTCAACGCCCTAATCAACAGGCTTTTAAGCTCATCAATCGACGTGCTCTCACCCAATGTTAAGGCGCAGAGTGGAGCTTATAAGCCCCTCATTTCGGCGAGGCCTCAGCGCTCGTCGAAGCATCACTAAGCACTCACAACCTTACGACGTGACCCAACATTTATCAGTACACGAGGTTAAAGGCTCGTGGCCAAAAAATGCCCTAGGTTATGGGTCTGCAACTCAACGAAGAATCTTAGAAACGACTTTGCTCGTTACACTCTTCATCCAAGGCTCCATTTTACGGCTCTCGCAGGATGGCACGAAAAGAGGGACTACGTCGTGTTCAACAATATCAGAAACCCTTATTTTCGTCTCACACTTTATGACAAGCGAGTAGCGGAGTTGAGCGAGGAAGCCTCTGAAGAACGAGAAGAACTCAAGCTGGCCATTTTATAAGCTGAGCCCGGACGCCTCTAATGTGGTTGCAGATGGTTATCGAGTAGCTCATTCAGCCTCCGAATCTCTTATTAACGTTTAAGGGCACTCTAAATAGCGCAACGGAGGGAATTTTTTGGACATTCACGAGATTAAGGTGGGGGTGCCGGGAACAACCATACCCCCCTTTGATGATGTCGTGAAGAACGCTAAGAGAGCCGAGGAGCTGGGGTACGACTCCATCTGGTGGCCCGACCACCTCATGGGGTGGATACCTGAGTCCATATGGACTCCAGACATGACCCCTCTAGTAATTAGGATGAGGTCGCCTCACGTGTTCCTGGACCCCCTAGCGACGATGGCGGCCGTGGCCGTACACACTTCAAAGGTGCTCCTTGGAACGAGCGTCACTGAATGCTTTAGAAGGCACCCTCCGACCCTCGCTCAAGAGATCTTAACACTAGACCACATATCAAAAGGACGAGTGATCCTTGGGATAGGGGCTGGTGAGCTCGAAAACGTAGAGCCTTACGGAATACCCTACGATAAGCCAGCCTCGAGGCTCGAAGAGGCCATAAAGATCATAAGAATGCTATGGAGCTCTAAAGGAAAGAAGGTGAGCTTTGATGGGAAGTTTTGGAAGTTAAGGGACGCAGTCTTCGACCTAGAGCCTTATCAAGAGGGAAGGTATCCGCCGATATGGGTAGGTGCTCACGGCAAGAGGACTCTAGAGATAACAGGTAGGCTGGCCGACGGCTGGTTGCCAGCTTGCCTCCCCGTCGAGGAGTACAGAGAAATGCTGAAAGTCGTGAAGGACTCAGCAAAGCGTGCGGGCAGAAATCCGAACGAGATAACTCCAGGGCTTTATGTGTACGTAATAATAGATAGAGAGCATGAAGAATGTCATAAGCTCTTTAAAGCACCTCTCATAAGAGCTTGGACCCTTACGGCACCTTCATGGCTTTACGAGAAGTGTGGTTTCGAGCACCCCTTTGGCAAGGGCTTCAATCCAGTAACACAATACGTTCCAGCAAGGTATACACGTGAAGAAATAATGCGAGCATTGGAGAAGGTCCCAGAGGAAGTATGCGAGCATTTCTTCCTTCATGGAACGCCTGATGAAGTGATCAAGAAGATAGAGGAGTATGGTAAAGCTGGCCTACAACACATAGTGTTATGGAATCTCACGTATTTCGGCGACGCTACGAAAATCGGTGAATCCTTTAAGTGCATGGTCGAGGTCTTGAAGTACATAAAGGGCAAGTAAAACAAGCCTAAGATAACAACGATAAGAGGGGATGACGTAGCCTCATAAATTAACAAAATACATAGCCTCAACGACATGAGTGTTAAAGTTTCTCTCCATAATACTATGCTGTAACGCTCATCTGGGTGATGATAAGACGTCTCTGTATCATGCAGATGAGTTACGACAAAGGAGATGTATTTTTTCTCGTCTTCGACGGCAATAAGGTTACCCCTAAGGCTCTCTAGTAGCTTCTTGCCTTGGGGTTGCGCTAGTAGAGAGGTCGAGGCAAATGTAGTTCATCGAAAATTATATAACTCGTCAATTGCTCTCGTCAATTGCTAGGAGAGTGACCGTGAAGGTGGGCGTGCAAGTAAAGGATCTAATCGACTATATCGAGAAGGAGTTCAGTGGAGAAGTTGCAAAGACCGCCAAGGAGGTCCACGAAAGGGGTGGGAAGGTTTTCGGTTTAGTCTCGTGGAACATACCAGAAGAGGTCCTATACGCAGCTGGCGTGCTTCCCTTTAGGCTCTTTGGAAAGGCGCAATTAATTGAGAAGGCGTACACCTACTTACCATCTTGGAGCTGTAGTTTTTCAAGAAGGTGCCTAGAAGTGGCCCTGAGCGGCGAGTACAATTGGCTTGACGGCCTCATTGCCTCGAAGTTGGAAGACACCTGCATAGCACTATTCTACTTGTTAAAGCACGTCCTAAAGCCTAAGTTCTCATACCTCTTGCAGGTTCCAGTCTTAAAGAGTGAGCTAAGCAAAGAGTATTTCGTAAAAGAGGTTTTAAACCTCAAAAACAGGATAGAGGAGTTCTTGGGGTTAGCTATATCTGACGACGATTTGAGGAGGGCCATTAAAATATACAACGAGAATCGCCGATTGCTCAAGATGCTTTACGAGGCTAGGAAGAGGGAAGATTTTCCCTTGACTGGAGCTGACGTCTTAAAGGTTGTAATCTTAAGCATGACAATGCCCAAGGAAGAGCATTCAAAGGTCGTTAAGAAGGTCCTAGAGGAGATCAGTGAGCTGAGGGCCCAACGTAGGCAAGAGGGTGATGCTGATAAAAAAGTCAAAGTGCACGTATCTGGGACTGAAGTTATCGATCTCGACATCTTGCAGATAATAGAGGACTGCGGAGCAAAAATAGTTTCTGATGACTTAAACACAGGGACGACTTACTTTTGGAATGAAGTCGATGAGGACAGAGATCCTTACGACGCCTTGGCAGAACATTACTTATTTAAAGTGCCGAACTTGTTAATGTCAAAGCAGCTCTCAAGGGCTGTAGACGAGAGGGTGGAGTACATACGCTCATTGGTGGAAGAGTTCGAGGCCGATGGAGTGGTGTTCTTAGTCGACAGAGGATGTGAAGTCATGGGGTTTGCCTACCCTCACTTGAGGGACGGCCTGAGAAAGCTCAACATTCCCTCGGTCAGATTGGATCTAGACTACCCGCTTCCGAGGGAGCACTACGTGACTAGGATGAGGGCCTTCGTAGAGATGGTGCGTGAGAGAAGTGCCTAAGGAGTTAAAGGTCCAATCTTGGAGGCCCTTAGAGGAGGTGCGCAAGCTTTTCAGAGAAATGTTTCAAAGGCACTTATCCCGACTAATGGAACTTAAAAGTAGAGGAAAGCCAGTAGGGTGGTTTTGGGCTTGTTCTCCAACAGAGCTCGCCTACGTCTTCGACGTTGTGAACGTATTCCCGGAACAGTATTCGGCTTATTGTGCGAGTAAAGGGGCAAGTGATAAGCTCATAGATGTAGCCATCGAATACCATTACGGTGAGTTTACCTGCGACTATCTGAAGTGCTCTATTGGCTCTATCTTGAATAGCGAAATAGCCCCTCTTGGCGGCCACTGCGGCATGAAGCCCGATTTCGTGCTTGACTCTCGTATGGCTTGTTATAGTGGGCACCACGCGATGTCAGAGGTTTTCGCGAACCTCTACAGCAACTTAAAGAGGTTCATCATAGATGCTCCCTTCTGGACCGAAGACAAAATTGGAAAAATAGAGTTTCCAGCTAAAAAGCCCGAGAAGATCAGCAAAGAAGATTACGATTTCGTAGTCACCCAGCTGTGGGATTTTATGCACTTTCTAGAAGGGCTGACGGGAGAGAAGTTGGACGAGGAACGCATGAAAAGGGTATTTGAGGTAGCGGAGAAGACTTCGAGGAACTTAATCGAGATAGCGGATTTGATGATCTCCAAGCCGACCCCCATGAGCCAAATGGACTACAGAGGCTTTCCACTAATAGGCTTCTACATTACTGCAGCCGATTACGCGCTAGAGTTTACTCAAGAGGCTTTGGAAATTATTAAGAAGAGGGTCAAGAGGGGGGAGGGCGTAGCCGAAGAGGAGAAATTAAGGCTTCTATCTCAAGGGATAATTCCATGGTATAGCGAGCTTTACAAGTATTACGAGGAGAGGGGGGTTGTCTTCCCACTAAATTTGTACGTCGAAGACACTTTCTGCTTGATAGAGTCTTCAAAGCCTTTGGAGAGCTTGGTTAGGCGTAGCATGTCACTGTGGAACTGTGATGCCGATGTATGGATAGAGTCCGTACTTCGTCGAGCAAAGAGGGCTGACTTAGACGGTGCGATACTGTTTGAGAATACTGGTTGTAGGCTTTTTTCGTATGGCCTACGAAGATTTAAGGAAACGCTTTGGGAAGGACTTGGAATACCGAGCGTAATTGTCGAGGCCCCTCAATGTGATCCAAGAGGTATGCCTTTAGAGAGAGCTATAACGAAGATAAACGCTTTTATTGAATCGCTACTATGATGGGCTCAGGTGCCTCTGAAAAATGTATGGTATTGGCATAGACGTTGGATCAGCGTATACAAAAGCCGTCTTGGCAAGAATCAGAGAAGACGGACAGGTAGAAGTAGTTGTACATGACGTAATACCTACGAAGCCCGATATGAGGAAGTGCGTTCGTGAAATCTTTGAGAGGACACTAAAAATGGGAGGGATCGCAAAAGAGGATGTAAGGGCTATAGTTGGGACTGGGTACGGCGGCAAAATTGTTCAATTAGAAGTTGGAGGGAGCATCGCTTCCGAGATAACTTGTCACGCCAGAGGCGCCAAATACCTCTTCCCTAACTGCAAAGGGGTAATAGATGTTGGAGGACAAGACGCTAAAGCCATAAAGCTCGACGATGAAGGCCGCGTGATCGGCTTCGAAATGAACGATAAGTGCGCAGCTGGCACTGGAAGGTTTTTAGAAGTTATGTCTAAAGTGTTAGACGTCGGTATAGAGGAGTTCGGGGAGATATATCTCAAGACAGAGAGAAGGGCTAGCATAACTAACACTTGCACCGTCTTCGCTCAAACAGAGGTAATATCCTTGATCTCTCAGGGGGTCCCCAAAGAGGAAATAATAGCTGGGCTGATAGAGGCTTTCGCGTCGAGAGTTGCTGGTTTGGCGAAGATCGTAGGAATAACAAGAGATGTAGTTGCTAGTGGGGGAGTTGCGAAGAGCGTAGGCTTTGTAAAGGCTCTGGAGCGTAGGCTTGGTTGTGAAATTTGGGTTCCGAAGGAGCCTATAATCGTAGGAGCTCTTGGCGCGGCTCTACTAGCTTTGAAGTGAAAAGAGGGTATAGACTTTGAGCATTGTGGATCCTAGAGTAAAAGACCCATCTAGTCTTTAGGGTTCCCTTAGAATGATGTCTTCAAGTAGAAAAAGATTATCTCCTTAGGAGAGGAGGTCGTTGCAAAGTATAATGAAGAGGGAGGAAGCCCTTCAGGAGATAAGGGAGAACGTATCAAACAATAAAATCATCCTCCATATGATGGCCGTCGCAGCAATAATGAGGGCCTTAGCACGACGCCTCGGCAAGGACGAGGAATTGTGGGAGGTCACGGGTCTACTCCATGACATCGACTACGAGAAGACTAAAGACGAGCCAAACAAGCATGGCCTCGAGGCGGAGAAGATACTGAGAGGTAAAGTACCCTCTGAGGTCATCAGGGCCATTAAAGCGCATAACTTCGAAGACACGGGAGTGCCCCCTGAGAGCGATTTAGAGAAAGCATTGATCGCGGCCGACGCCGTCTCAGGTCTCGTGATAGCTACAGCCCTCGTCATGCCCAACAAAAGGTTGGCAGAGGTTAGCGTTGATACCCTAAAGAAAAAGTTCAAGCAAAAAGACTTCGCCCGGAACGTCAATAGAAACAGGATTATGTTCTGTGAGCAGATAGGCCTATCTCTTGACGAATTTCTCGAGCTATCTCTTAGGTCTTTAAGTGAAATAAGTGACGTCCTCGGTCTCTAGAGCCTTAAATAAGGATCGTGCTTTTTCCCCTCTTGTACATGCAAGGGGTCGAGAGCTCATCGTAACATATTGTGAAGACTTCAATAAGTCAATAGGACGAATCCGATCGCTACGAGAGAGACCCCTATCACTGTTCTTAAGCTAGGTCTCTCTTTTTTAAACGCTATAAGTGTCGCGAATATCGGAGTCGAGGCACCAAGAGAGGCAACGATATTAGCTTGCGCAAGGCTCAGTCCAATGAAATATATCATGTCGCCGAGCCCGACTGCTATGGCCCCTCCAGCTAATGCCATGACGAGTGCTCTTGCGTCGAGAAGGCGAAGTTGAGAGAGGCCTTTAGACGAAAACGCCACATAACATGTCATGAAGGGAATTACAGCCAGCATCTTGAAGAAAGCTAAGAATATATGGTCAAAGATCGCGGTCATCCTCTTGAGCATTAGCACCGCCACCGCCCAACAGAAAGCTGCGCCAATTGGGGCCAGCACCCCGAGCTTGGATCTCCAAGAGGTAGCGTAGAGGACCTCTCTCATTGATCCACAGATTAACCATATAGCAACTACAATCACAAAGGATCCGAGGACTATGTTTATGGTCACTCTCTCATTGAGGAGGAGGGCGCTAAAGGGAAGGATGAAAAGAGGGTAGGAGTAGGCTAGCGGTACAGTTCGCGAGACTCCTATCCACTTCAAGCCAGCGAAGTACAACGTGTCCCCTAAGGCCCACCCTATGAGAGAGGCAACGGTTAAGTACGTCGTCGAATTCAAGTTGAGAAGCAAGAAGTACCTCGATTTTCCGAGGACTTCGACAGAGGTGAAGAGCACGAGGGCTGCGCTCATGCTACGAACTAAGTTTAAGGTTGTTGGAGAAATAGACCTCGCGCTACTCCTATAGAGGTTGGCTCCTATGGCCCAACAAAGCGAAGCCGCTAACGCTAAGACCTCTCCGAGCATGACCCTTAATCCCCAGTCAAGGACCAAGTAATTATCTTTACAGAGAAGGTCGTCGCTAAGCCCCATCCAATAGCTTTTTAAAACATGAGCATTGCTTCGTTAAGGTCATTAGTAAAAAGCGCAAGGGGCTCGACAGAACTACGACCTCGCAGATCTTTCTTACCTTCGATTTTAATGGCTCGCGCCAAAGGGGTTAGCCAAAGTACTTCCTCAGCTCGATGGCATAATCTTCTGGTGATTCAACGACCTCGCTCTCGTGTAGTAGCGTAGCCAAAGCCCAAAAGTCGCTTAAGAACGGTTGTATCAGACCGAATCTAGCGCAAACTCTAATATGTGGGTTGAAATGCTCTTGCGAGGTCCCAAATCGCGGAAGTATTAGGGCGAGGTTTACGCACAAGATACCTCGGTCCTCGTAGTAGGCCAAGATCCTCGATAACCCATCGGCCAGCTCAGCTAAGTGCTGAGGTCCTAGCTCCGCGGGCGTAAGGGGCTCCTTGAAGATGCCCCAAACCTCGAAAAACCTCAAGGGGGCGAAGGGGGCTGTCCAGGCCAGGTAGTCGCTTTCGTATATGAAGCGTTCTCGGGCGTTCTTTTCGTGCTCGACGAGTTGGACCCAGTAATTCTTTGACGTTTGAGTGTAGTACTCGTAGCTCTTGACCAAGAGGAGGCGCTGATAATTGAACGGCGCGTTAGAGGCCAAGGCCTGCATGTGGGGGTGTATGATGCTCGAGCCCGCCGGCGGTAAGTAATTCATTATTATGGTGCCGTAGGCAAGCTCAGGGTTGGCTCTATAGGCTGCTTTTAACGCTTCAAGGCCTGCCTCGAGCCCTTCTGCCAGCGTCTCCATCCCCAGCTCTCTAGGATAAGCTAGGTGTTTAGGTCCCAAGACCACGACTGCGTTGAAGTCGGAGTGCGCATGGAGGCCCGGAAATGCTATGCACCTTCCGATTTTTATTCTACCATTGTTGGCTACCTCTTTTGGGAACTTGGGTGTGGCGTGCTCGATCCTCTCGGGACAGAATGGACAGCTAGGCTTTGTGGCCTCGGCGAGCCTCTCAAGCAACTGCTTGTCGGTGTTGAAGAACTTCTCGATATACTTGAGCCTCCCCTTGACTACAAACGTCGAGAGGTTAGTCAAGGGGTCGTATCTGCGCTCTAGGACTTGTTCCTCTAACTCGAAACCACGCATCGGATTAAGGAGGCGAGCCTTCCTAACCTCTTTACGAAAGTTGAGGCTCAAAGTTATCCTCCTCGATTTTTCTGAAAAGTAAGTACCTGCGTCATACGGTTTTAAGCTTCTCGTGCAAAGTTCGCGCTAGACGTTCGCAAATGTAGGTTAAGATTTAAGGCTTAGCTTAACGTGCCAGACTTGTATTTTAGCTTGTCAACTAAATTAATGATAGGACCGAGGCCTACTCTCTAAGAAGCCTCTCAGAGAGTTCATCAAGTTCTCTAACCCAAGGGCTGACGTCTTGAAAGGCCTTCGATAACTTCAAAACCCCCACGTCATCGAACTTCCTGCCCACGATTTGCATGCCGATTGGCAAGCCCTCTTTGCTGAACCCTGCCGGAACCGAGGCTACGGGCTGTCCCGTGAAATTAAAGGGGTATGTGAAGGGCGTCCAAGCTAGGGGCGTCGCCGGCCTTCCCGCTATCTCCTTGGGGGCTATCTTGCCAATCTCAAAAGGTTTTACAGCCGTAGTAGGCGTTATCAAGAAGTCGTACTCATCGAAGATTCTCTTTACGACCCTCCAAAGTTCTTGTTTCTTCATCTCAATCCTTACGTAGTCCCTATAAGTTAAGCCTTCGGCGAAGCGCAAAAGGCCTAAGTAAGGCGGATATGCGACCTTCTTCCACTCTTCAAGCTTTTCGGAAATGAAGGTGATGAACTCTAAAGTAGCCTTCACTCTTAACTCGTTCTCTAAGCATGGAAGGCTCACTTTTACCTCTTCGACTACTCCGAACTTTTCGAGCTTAAATGCGGCCCTTCTCACCACCTCTTCGACTTCTGGATCCACTGTCGCATAACCGAGATCGAGGGAGAAGGCCATTTTCACGTCATCTATGGGGCTTTCGAGTTCTTTGAGGTAGCTCCTTCCATCATCGGGCAAGGAGTACATGTCCCTTTCGTCTCTCCCTTTCACGAAGTCTAGCAGGAGGGCCGCGTCCTCCACGCTCTTTGTCAAGAGGCCTTCGCACGCTAGGCCGGTGAAGATCGGAATAGACGGATATAGAGGCACCCTACCGAAGGTAGGCTTAAACCCATAAATCCCGCAGAAGCTAGCTGGAATCCTTATGCTACCGCCAGCGTCATTTCCCGTAGCAACTGGAACCATCCCGGCAGCGACGGCAGCAGCACTTCCGCCACTAGACCCTCCAACAGTCCTCTTTAAATCCCAAGGATTTCTGGTCGGGCCGAAAAGCACGTTGTCTGTATAGGCTATCAAACCGAACTCTGGCATGTTTGTCTTGCCTATAATGACGGCCCCTGCTTTCCTCAACCTCTCGACAACTACTGAGTCTTCGTTTGGGACGAAGTTTTCAAATAGCTTAGATCCGAACGTAGTTCTTAGACCTTTCGTAAGAGTATTGTCCTTCACAGCTATCGGTAAGCCCGCAAGCGGCTTGCTCTGAGACTCCTTGGCTTCCTCGATCGCCTTCGGGTTTAGGGTTACGAAGGCATTTATCTTCGGGTTAAGCAGTTTTATCCTCTCGAGGCACATCTCCACTAACTCAGTGGCCTTTATTTCACCGCTTTTGATCGCGTCGATGAGCTCGATCGCTGTCTTCATGGTTTCACAGAGCCCTCAGGCCTCTGGAGTCTTTGAGGGGGGTGCATCTTAAAGACTTCCTAAAAAGTTGCTGGTCAAATTATAAAACCCTGCAGACCTCGTGATTTCCTCGTCGAAAAGAAAGAGAGTGGTTAAGGCTTTTTTAGAGCACCAGCTTGAGCTCTCTTAATCTTTCAGGACTTGGAATGCCGTTGGGCCACTTTCTGAACTCGTAGTACTCTTGGACTTGCCTCTTTACATCTGGCACGTTGCCAGCGCTTCCGCCTTCCACTGGTTGCAATACTACGGGCGGAAGCGCGTCGTCCTCTTCGGGCTTGATGCCGCACTTGAGGTCGTACAGCCTTTTGAGCGTAATTATCCTCTCGCCCGTCTTCGCTAAGCTGAAGACGTCGAACTCGAGTCCCGTCGCGTATTTCAACATCTCGGCTAGCATGGTGGGCGTTATTGGCATGAAGGCGCACATGGTTACGTCGTTGAAGAGCTCAGTAAAGTCTTGGACCTTCGCGAAGAGCACGCCCTTGCCTTCGCTCGACAACCTGTCGGTCGACATTGCCCCGTACTCCTCGAGGACCTTGCCCATCTCGTAGAGGTACATCTGGTGCGTCAGGTGACAGGCGCCCCTCGGGTGCACGGCGTACGCACATGCAAGAGAGGCAAAAGCTCTCGGGTCGTGCATTGGTATCTCGAGGCCCTTGACGTGCGCCCCCCAACCCTTAACGCCATACTTTTCTTCTAAAAAGCGTGTACCCTCAGCAAGCTCGTTACCGATGCCTCTTCTGAAGGCCATGTCCCTTACAAGCTCCTTCACCCTCTCCTGGTCTCCCCACTTGACGTTGAAGTTGCCAATGCCCCTCTCCGTCATCCACATGGCGAACGCTATTGTTACCCCAGCAGAGATGGTGTCCATTCCAAGATCATTACAAAGGTAGTTTATCTCGACTATCGACTCCAAGTCGTCGTTTAGCTGTAGCGAGCCGAAGGAGGCCACGGTCTCGTACTCAGGGCCGTGAATTTCTCTTCCTTTGTGCTCGACCACTCTACCACATCTGACGATGCAACCCAGGCAACCGTCGTTGCGTCTCAAGATAGTGCTAGCCATGGTCGCGCCCGATATCTTGGTTGCGTTCTCGAAGGTCCCTTTCGAGAAGTACTTCACTGGCAGGTCCCCGAAGACCTCAGCGCTCTCAACATAGCCCGAGGTGCCGAGGTCTCTAAGCATGTTACAAACGAAGTCGTTGTTTATTGTCTCAACAAATTGGGAGGCCAGCTCCTTGAACTTCTCGTTGTCGGCCAGCTTAATCTCGAATCTGTGACTTGGATCGTAGCACACTGTAATTCCCTTCAGCTTCTTGGACCCCATCACGGCACCCATCCCCGTCCTCCCAGCGTGCCTCGAGTTGTCCACTTGGATGTTCGCAAACTTAACCAAGTTCTCCCCCGCTGGCCCAATGACGGCAGTACCGACCCTCTTCTCGCCCACCTCCTTGGCCATTACCTCTTGGGCCTCGTAGCAGCCCTTGCCCCAGATGCCACTTGCATCCCTTATCTCTGCGCCATTCTCATCCACTTTTAAGTAAACGGGCTTCTCGCTCTTACCTTCAATAACGATACCGTCCCAACCGCAATATTTCAAGTAGACAGGCAAGTCCCCTCCCGATGCCGACTCGCCCCATATCCTCGTCAGGGGGCTACGGGCGCAGAAGATCAGCTTGCTCGTCCCCGGCACGGCCGTTGCAGTCAGCGGCCCCGTCATCACGACGAGCAAGTTCTCAGAAGAGAGGGGGTCCTTTTCGTAAGTCCTAAGCTGGTAATGCAACTTAATACCTATTCCCGAGCCTCCGACGAACAGCTTAGCGTCTCTCTCATCCAAAGGCATCACAGAAGTGGTCTTGTTAGAGAGGTTGACCCTCAAGATCCTTCCGCAATACCCAAACAACTTTGTCGCTCCTCCCTTAGAAGTCTATCCTCTTTCCTTCGAAGGCGTATTGGTAGATAGCTTTTGTCTGCTCAACGTCAGGTACTCTTGGACTCATCCCGAGGCTAGGGTCGTTCATCGTGTTCATTATGAGCCTCTCTAAGTTTTCGTCGAAATCCTTCTTCGTGATTATCTCCGAGAGCCTCGTGGGCATTTCAACGCTCTTCATCAGGGCCATTATTTTCTCTATGAGGTCTTCGGCATCGGCCAGCCCGACCTTCCTCGCTAAAAAGTCCATCCTAGCCTTGGCGTCACTCTTTAAGTAGAACTGCATTACATACGGCAGGAATACGCCCACGCAAAGTCCGTGATGGAGCCTGAATACTCCTCCAAAAGAGTGACCTAGCGAGTGGGCCAGTCCCACCTGAGAGTTCCCGAAGCCCAAGCCAGCCATCGTCGCCGCTATGTGCATTTTCGCCCTTGCCTCAACATCGCCGTTGTACGACTTCTCGAGGTTCCTCAGTATCATCTCAACGGCCTTTTCGCACAGCGCGTCGCTGAAGTCGTTTCTCCAAATCGAGACGTAGCCCTCAATGGCGTGCGTGAGCGCGTCAAAGCCCGTGCCCGATACGAGCTTCTTGGGCATGTTGGTTACGAGACTGTAATCGAGGATCGTTACGTCTGGAACAAGCTCTTTGTTTGCTGGCGTCAGTTTTCTGCTCTCTTTCTTGTCCGTAAGGACTATGGCCCAAGTGGCATCCGCTCCCGTCCCACTAGTTGTCGGAATCGCTATCAGCTTCGCCTTCTTCTTGTAACCGTACTCTGAAAGGTTCGTGAAGGGCGTTATCGCTACGGGGTCCACGTCGACCTCCATTAGCACTCTTGCGGCCTTGGCAACGTCCATGACGCTTCCCCCGCCCACCGCCACTATCAAATCGGGCTGAAGCTCTCTCGCCACCTCGCTACACTTAAGCACCGTTTCTATGCTGGGTTCCGGCTCTACCTCACTGAAGACCTCTATTCTCTCGGCCTTAATGTTATTCTTGACTACATCAACGAAACCCAGCTTTATGATAGTCCCGTCAGTGACTATCAGGACTTTACTTGCCTTCTCACCTTCTAGGAACGTTAAGGCGTCGTCGCCAAAAACTATAACTCGTGGAGAGACGAAGGTCCACATATTTTTATCACGTTTCTATCGGTATGGAAGACATCAGCTGGCCGAACCTAGTAACAGCAGCGGCATTTCGCATCATGTATCCAAGGTCGCCTCTCAGCTTTAGCTTACCTCTCACTATTTGCGTTGTTGTGTCTACCTTACCAGACACCACCTCTTTGAAGGCCGCATAGGGCCCCGTTAAAGTGAACCTAGGGCTTAGGACTTCTCCTGGTGCAACTGGCTTGGCGTTTCTCAGCTCTCCGTGCCAGAAGTCAAGCCATATGTATGTCGACGCACCCTTTATCTCGTCGAGCTTTATCTCTGCGACCTTTCTCGCCATTTCCTCATAGTCTAGCTTTGAAAGATCGATGTCTTGGTCCAGAGCTATCCCGAGCTTCTGGACAAATTTCTCCGTAGGGGTCCCCTTAAAGGCCACTCTCTTATCTTTGGGTATCGCTGCAAACAACGATATGAGGCCACGCAAAATTTTAGGCTTCTGGAAGTCCTTTAAGGCTTCTTGATCCATCTCGACGACGCACAAAAAGTCGCCTTCCCAATTTGCTGCGACTTTCTTATACGTCGCATCACTATTGACGACCCTTAGAAGCTCGTTTAACCAATCTACGGAAGGGTATACTACTGCCATAATATTACATTTTGTTTGCGAGACCTTAACTCTTTCGCGGTAACGTTATGATCCACTAAACTAATTTATTGAGTTTATTTAAGACCTTGGTCGAAGACGTGCTACAACATGATAAATGAGGGAAGGAGCAACAAACACCAGCTCACCAATCGGTCCTCTAAGGAAAATAGGGGTTAATTAATAGGGTGCGAGGTTGTACGCCCATAGTGTGGAGTGCCAACCACTCACTTTACCGCTGGCCTGTCGAAGTATATGCTTTTTGACGTTGCACTAAGCGGAATAGCTAGCACTACGTCGGCGTCCAACAACTTCAACGTTTGAGCGGCGAAGCCCGCGCTAAACATCACCCTGTTGTCTACGTTGTGAAGTGAGGCAGTCTTCACTGCTGAACCCACGGCTATGCCCAAGTTCAGTATATTCAACACAAAGTTGAGGTCGTATCGATACTCAGGGGGGTTCTTTATGCCTATGTTCTTTATTTTACAGCCTATCAGCGTTACGGCCGTAGAACGCCTTATGTTGTCGGCATCTCTCTTGAAGAAGTCGCCCATTTGCTCTGCCATTTTCTCCATCGCCTCGGCGAGCTTCTCTATTTCGGCTCTGTCCTTTAGAATCCTCACGACGACGTTGTCTACGCCTCTAGCCTTAGGCGCTGTTATCGCGCTTAAAGCCATAAGCCTAGCAACATGGATCACGGCCTCTTCAACGATTTCCTCCCTACTCTCTACGACCATACCTCTTCGAGAACACTTTTGTGAGACACGTGGTAAAAGACTTTCGTCAATTTATGTGAGACGAGCGTCTAAAAATCTATGATCCTAG
Source organism: uncultured Nitrososphaerota archaeon (assembly GCA_964562935.1). GTDB lineage: Archaea > Thermoproteota > Methanomethylicia > Nezhaarchaeales > WYZ-LMO8 > WYZ-LMO8. The sequence goes on along the minus strand of CAZLVJ010000001.1, from coordinate 35,970 downwards.
GAAATAAAAAAGCTTATTTTGTCCACGTCGAAGGAAGTGAAGGAGATACTTATGGACATCATTGACTTGATAAAGAGTAGGAGAAGCGTTAGGAAGCTTAAGCCCGACCCAGTACCGGACGAAGTCTTGATGAAGTTGCTTGAAGCTGCTCGCTGGGCCCCCTCTTGGGCGAACACCCAGTGCTGGGAGTTCATAGTCGTGAAGGACCCCGAGATTAAGGCGGAGCTTTCAGAGACCCTCGTGCCACCTAGGAACCCCGCTAAAAACGTCGTCGCCAACGCGCCCGTGGTCATAGCGGCCCTCGGAAGAAAAGGCGTCTCCGGCTTCTACAGGGGCTCCGCTGTCACGAGTAAAGGTGACTGGCTCATGTTCGACGTAGCGCTTGCAGTCCAAAACCTCGTACTAGAAGCCCATGCTCTAGGGCTCGGGACAGTGATTGTCGGAGCTTTCGATTTCGAGAAGGCGTCGAAGATCCTCAAGTTGCCCCCCGACGTGGAGCTCGTAGCCTTAATACCAGTGGGCTATCCAGACGAGACGCCTCAAGCCCCGCCAAGGAAGAAGTTATCTGACATAGTATATCGAGATGTGTACGGCAATAGAATGATCGCTGGTTAGTGAAGGCGTTAATAATTTATGTCTACCTCTGGGCAAGGGCGGAAATCGCTTTAAATACGCACAACAAAGCCAACGCTATCACTAAGTTCAGCACCACGGCATCCGTCGTGTGCGGCATCACTTTACGAGCCCAAGAGCTTTGGTAAGAAAGGGGGTTAAATATAAACTTTAACTTTCTTTAATCTAAAGGCTAGGAATCTCGTTGGCTGGCGAGGGTCTTGCCCTAAGGGGTCCTAAGTAACCATCGGGAATTAAGCTAGTAGCCAACATGACCATGTTTATGTCGCAATGCCCAAGCCATGCGAGAGTTTCTCTGTTTTCTTTCTTAAGCCAAAATTCTAAGATCCTGTCAGCAAGTGCTCTGAACCTTAGTATGCGCTGTACCACTTGATTGAGTACCGACATTTCTTGGGCCAGCCTTTCTAACCCTTTGGCGGCGTGCAATCCTATGACGAGGCCGAGCTCTCTAAAGGCCAGCCTGGAGCTCGCAGGCGCGTAGATTATGTTCTTGGGGAAGAGAGCTCGCAGGCTTGCGTGCGCCGCCTCTAGTGCCGCACTTATTATCGTTGAGGTGTCAAGAGCGTCAATGTGAGCTCGCGCCAGCCGATACGCTACGCAGAGGAGCTCCCCTATGCCCAAGGGGTCCTCAGTCACCCAGCAACTCCAATCGTTGTCCTTACACATCTCGTACAAGTCGTAGATCTCGCTCTCTAAGGAGGGCAGGGCAGAAGAACCCTTCTTCGCAGTTAAATGGAGCTCCAAGTAAGTCGAAAGCCCATCGAGGGCGTCGTGTTGCCCCTCGCCGAAGACCAGCGGACGCGTCAAGTCTATGCTCATCTTCCAATATATGTGCTTTCGTCCATCGATTGGCGATAGGTAAACAAACGCCTTGTGAGCAACCTTAGCTAATTCCAAGCTCCACTTCAAGTACTTGACGTCCCCCGTCGCTTGGAAGACCCTACATAGCGCTAGCATCCATTTAGTGAGGTAGTGGTAGTATTGCCCATCCCTTTCCCATTCGAGGATGGGGTCGTAGGGCTCGTCGGGTCGGCGCTCGGGTAAGCGCTTCCCTATCCTAAGGCCACCGATGGTGGGGTGCTCTCGCGCCTCTTCTTCGCTAAGCCCGCTGATCCATCCGCTCCGGCCGTCGTCTCCTCGGTGCTTGCCCAATAATCGATGGACCGCGTCGACCAATAGAACGGCTAGCTCTCTAAACACCGACTTCTTGGTGTGAGTATAGAGGTAGACGTAATTGAAGACGGCGAAGGCGTCCGTCCACAAATAACGATCTTGTGGCGCATTCGAGGTCAAGCCCGTTGAGCGAGCGAAATCGATCATTATCTCCTCCGCCAGCTTCACACGATCATCGGGACGGAGCATGGCAGTTCACGTGATAAGTTCGAGGGATCTTCCATCGCACTAGGATATATGGGAGGGCTCTCAGTAAAGCTTAGTGCGCAGAGAATTGATTTACGGATTAAGCCTAACAGCCCAATT
>CAZLVJ010000001.1:0-33758 GCA_964562935.1 uncultured Nitrososphaerota archaeon | reverse complement strand
GCCCAATTAAGAGGGCATGGCATCTCACTTAGCCCAGATAAATCAGGCTCGTTAATCATCTACAAGAGGGAGGGTGGCTTTCCTAACGGACCAGTGGAGAAGGTAATCAATGCACCCTCTTTGGACACGTTTCACGTGTACCCCATTCACTCCATCCAACCAGAGGTCTCAACATGCTTGTTACTTAAGCTCTCTAGACCTCTTGTCGTAGCTCCAAACTCTAGCATTTGACGTTTACGTCAAGGCACTAGTCAGCACGGGTGTGTATGTTTTTGGAGGTGAGGTGCAAAAGTTGATAGATTTCTTCAACCCTCGTCCATATAAGTACGCGCTTTACGACACTACGTCAAATGGAAGAGTGTGCCGCTTCTATAGGCGTTGACGTGACCGAGGCCCTCATCGCCGAAGGATTTCTGGGCATCGTGATGGGTTTCGTCGTTCAGGCCTCGATATCCAACTTCATTTCAGGGCTTTTACTAGTCTTAGAAAGGCCCTTCAAATTAGGGGACTTCATATGCGTGGGGGGCTATCGGAATAGTGACGGAGATGGGGATTTTGTCGATCACGATAGTTACTTGGGACGGAGTGAAGGTGCGCATATCGAGCTCTTGACAAGGCCGAGATTTAAATACCGTACCCGCAGAGAGTCGTGTGGTTCGCCACGCCCCTCAAAACAGAGGAGGGCACTAAGCCTGGCTCTCCGATCGTCTAGATCTCCAATGCTCACTAGCGCAATGCTCTATGTACTCTTTGTAGTCGTCAAACAGCAGTTCACAAGCTCTGCAGTACGGTTTGAACCAGAGCTTGGGGTCTCTTTCCAATTCCTCTATGCTGACCTTTCGCGCCAAAGAAGACCCCTTAAACGCCGTGAGTTTTAACGGTCCTGTAAGTGTGTGAGGTTATTACAAGCTTATTAACGTGGTGCTAAAGACCATAGTCTCACAGCTTCGTTGCGCTACTCGCTTATTTAATGACCCCTACTAAACTAATCACGGGATGACGCAGCTGTCGCCCACTCTGAGCAGTGAAGAGACGGCACGAAGCTGACCGCGCACGACGTTGCAAGTTCGCTTCGCCAAGCTTCACTCGACGAGTTCTTGCTCAAGAGGTCAAGGAGGTTTCGGAGGCTTAAGGCGCCTTGCACCCTATAGCTTTAGGGGGTGAAGGTCGTGGACCCCAGAGATTGGAAATCATATGGATACTTCCCTCTCCTTTGCGAAGACCTTGAAGAGCAGGTTCGCCTTAACGTACTTTAACCTGTCGTCTCCCAATATCAGTGACGTCTCCCAGCTCCTCAGAGCCAGACATATGTAGCATCCAACCCTGAAGAAGCCATAGTCGTACATGGGGTTTAGCGGTACTTTGTTATAGGTCAAATAGAGCTGGACGTGCATCGCGCTCCAGAGCTTTATTGGCGCTACCTCCACGTGGTCTTCATGCTCTATCGTAGCCAGCCTCTTTAATCTGGACGGAGATTCTGCCTCGCGATCGCCCACGATCATCAATACCTTGCCAGTCTTCGAGAGCTGCCTTATGTATTCTTGAGTTGCCTTGACCTTTAAGTGCATGTACCACCTGTTCCTGATCGTCGGTAGCTCGCGACCAAACTCTATGGCTTCCTTAATGGGGGCCTTCAGCTTGATTGGAGATATGCCCAGCTGGCACGCCAGATCATCTACATACTTGAGGGTCTCCTTGAACTCGAGGCCCGTGTCCGCGAAGACGGGCACGACTTTCTTGTCCAGGGCCTTCAACGACGGGATTAGCGTTGCGGTGCTATCCTTCCCTCCACTCCATGGCACGACGGCGTAGTCGACGTCGAAGCTCAACAAGTAATTCACAGGGGCCGTCTCAAGAAGCTCCAGCAAACACTTGTTAAGCGACGCATGGCGGTCCAAGTCCGCGATACAGACCTCATGGGAACTCATCTTGTTGACCTTCACGTGAGACCCCTTCTCTGCCAACATCATGTGGGCCACAAGCCTCGCGCCGGGTACAATGAGTAATGGCCTGCGAGCTTCTTGAGCATCAGCGTCGGCCTTACGCCGTGCAGGGACGTGAGCTTTTTACTATTTTTTCGTTGATATGTAGACGTCGTATCTCGGGTTTACGTGCCATCCCTCGAGCTCCTCGCCTTGCTCGAAGAGTGTGTACGCTGAGTTCCTCGAGTTCCACATCACGTTTAGCCCGAACATAGCCTTTGCGTTAAGGTAGTGTTGTAATATTTTGTGGGGCCTCTCGTTCCTCACCTTTGACTTTGGGACTAAGTAAAAGACGAAGTTGGCGGGGAATTTTGTTGAAAGCGTGAGCAGACCAGAGTCCTCTAATCCCAGCACGACTATGACCAAGCCCTTAAAGTCTGCGTAGCTCTTGACTGGTACTCGGCTTCGCTTACTTCACGTGCTCCTTTGAGGCTACTGACCTCGGCCTCGCTCCCTACAAAGCGCTTCAGAGAGTTCTCGACCGCATCTTTATCACTCTTAGACCTTACCAGCACCCTTACCAAGGGTCTCGGCACGATCGTCGACATGCCTTCAGATGCTCGATATCTCACGCATTTACTTGTTCACACGACCAGAGCTTGCTTATTTCATCTTGAAGGCACTCCGATATCTCCTCGACTTTACCGTTGATCCTGTGGAGGAGGAGCTTGGGGTCGCCTCGATCTACGACCTTGCCTATCACCGAGAAGTCCACCTCGATGTCGTTCAAGGCGTCAAGCGCCACGTCTAAGAGGTCTGGCCTGACTGTTGCCACGAGCACTCCACTGCTTATGAGCTTAAGGGGGTCCAAGCCAAGAGCTCTACATATGGTCCTCGTTGGAGCTCTGACCGGTATCTTGTCCTCGTAAACCTCTATGATGCACCTTGAGGCCATAGCTATCTCCAAAAGACCGTTCAACAGACCGCCTTCCGTTGGGTCGTGCATCGCCGTAACAGCATTAACCTCCGCCAGCGTCAGTGCCTCTTTTACCACGCTTACTTGGTAGAAGAAGCTCACCGCTTCATCAATTAGACCTTGTGGGACGCCGAGGCTCAAGAGCGTCTCTCTAAAGTCGCTCGCTATTATCGCTGTCCCCTCGAGGCCTGCAGCTTTTGTCATGATTACGTAGTCTCCGGGCCTCGCTCTCTCGGTCAAGACCAGCTCGTCCCGCGTCCCCACCCCCATAGCAGTCACGACTACTATGGGCTTCTCGATTCCTGGCGAAACCTCCGCGTGGCCTCCAATTAACATTCCGCCCACTTCTTTGAGGGCAGAGTCCATTTGCCTCGTTATGGTATCAAGGGCCTCGAGGGCCTCGCCTCGCGGGAGCAGTACGGTCGAGAGGAACCACTTAGGCCTCACGCCTCTAACGGCTATGTCGTTGCTAGCCACGTGGATCCCGAGCCATCCTATCCTCTCCAAGGCCTCTGTTATCGGATCTACGTGTATCGCCAAGACCCTGTTGTCGCCGATGTCTATTATCGCCGCGTCCTCGCCTATACGAGGACCCACTAGTACTCTCGCGTCGATTACCCCTAGCCTTGAAAAGACGAGGCTTTCAAGGATGCTCGGGGGCAACTTCCCTATTCGACAACTTCATTTTTCATCAGCCTAGCGCAACAAATTACTTGCTCAGAGAGATCGGTGCTCATCATTAGTCAGATAAGAGCTTAATCATCACGGCACAGGCTCCTACAAAAATTACCTCCGCCAAAGATATAAAGGTGACATTAAGAGGGGCCTAGGGCGCGAAAGACGCGGAATCTCGCAAGACCCCGCCCAGTCTCGTCCCCGAAGCGCAAAGTATAAGGGCCGAGCCTCGGAGAGTGATCAAATCGCTACGTCGGGCGTTAATGGGTGTTGCCTCATGGACAACGTGCAAGTGAGGGGCCCTGAACCTGAAAGGGAGGATTTGTTGAGCAGGGTCGAAGACTTGATGGAGGCCATGAAGGATTGGGAGAGGAGGCCCGTAGTCCAAGTGGGCAACGTCATAGTGGAGATCATCAAGCTTCCAAAGAAAGAGGGTCGAAAGAGGGTCGAGCCTGAGAAGCTCTCGCTCCACGTCAGAATGGCAGACTCGTTCAAGGGAGTGCTGGTGGCGAGCCGCGATGATCTGAGGGACCTAGTGGACGCCTTGAGTAGCAAAGCGGTCGCGGAGGTAATTGAGGCGATCGAGGAAGTGAACAAGAAGAAGAGGAGGGTCGAGTTTAAGCTCTGAAGTGCCAACCTTATTCTGGTGTTTGCTGTGCCGAGGGCAAGTGACGTCCTTTATTCGTATTGCGGTATCACCTGTAGCTTTTGCAAAGCCCTTCTTCAAGGTAATTGTAATGGTTGCGACTTCCACGCGAACTCATGTGAATACGCGAAGTGTTGCTTGAGAAGAGGGCTCAGATGTTGTCTTGAGTGCAAGGAATTTCCATGTAAACTCCACGAAGAGGGCTTCGTGTGGAGCTCGGAGGACATCGGGACTCTAAATTGGAGGGTTTACAGCGAGGCCTTTCTCAGAATTTTCAGGAAAGAAAAATAAGTGATAAACAGCCCCTTGAGCAACAGCTTGCTCAGCCATCTCTTTTCTCATCACCGGTGATTTCAGCCAGCATCCCCTTCATCACTTAGCGGGTCACGTGCTCGGGCCGCCCTTGTCCAAGACCACTATCCTACCGTTGCTCCCGACGTTTAGCTCAACTTGCCCTCTAAACTCCTTAGCAAATGCATTCTCAACCCTTATCCTAGCGCCCACTTTAACTAAATCTATTTGCTTCCTCCAAAGGTTCAGCTTTATCTGGCCAGTCCCGTCATCTATTATCGCGTACGCCAACTGCGCCGGGCCATAACGAGTCTGAACGGTCTTCGGCTCTCCCTTCTCCACGACGGTCCCTTCGACAATCAGCTCCCTCATTCCGTCCTCTATCTCCGATATCTGGACCTTTTTCATCGCGTGATCTCCTGAGGAGAGATTGCGAGCGAAGATCTATAAAAATGTAGCCGATCCACATGCGACGAGCTCGTCTCGCTTTTAAGCGATCGAAATTTTAATGGTAGCTCACCGATCTTGTGAGTAGGGCTCGTTGGTGATTGTATGAGCGAGGGGCTCGTCATAGGGATCGACATAGGGGCTACAAAGACGAGGTTAGGCGTCGGAGATGTCAGCGGGAGGATACACATTAAGCACGTGTATAGGACCACTGACGTAGCCCACAACATTATAGACTTCATAGTCGATGATATCAAAAAGAACTTCTCGAATTTCCTCGACAAGGTCGTAGGCGTAGGCATTGCCTCTATAGGTCCCCTAGACCTGAAGAGAGGTATGATACTTTCCCCTCCCAACGCGCCCTTGAAGAACGTAAAAATCGTCGCCGAGCTGAGGGAGAGGCTTGGCAAAGAGGTCTTCTTGGTCAACGACGCCGTGGCCGCGGTTTGGGCCGAGAAGGTATATGGCATGGGGAGGGACTTCAGGAACTTGGTCTACATAACTTTGAGCACTGGCATAGGCGCAGGGGTCATAGTCGATGACCATTTGCTCTTAGGAAAGGACGGTAACGCCCACGAAGTCGGCCACATAGTGGTCGACTATACAGGGATGATGAGGTGTGGGTGTGGAGGCCGTGGTCATTGGGAGGCCTACTGCTCAGGCATGAACATCCCAGCATTCGTTGAGAAGCTCTTGGAGAAAAAGTACGGAGGCCAGCTAGAGGGTAGCTTACTGCGTCAAGAGTATCGTAGAAACTACCTGACGGCGGAGACGCTCTTCAGGTACGCCAAACAAGGAGACGCGTTAGCAATTAAGATAGTCGAGGAGGAAATAGGTAGACTGAATGCAGCGGGCATAGCCTCTGTGGTGAACTGTTATGACCCAGAGGTCGTCCTCTTAGGAGGGGCGATAGCTTTGAACAACGAGGAGCTAGTGCTAGGACCCATAGCGAAGTACATCGACATGTACGTAACCAATAGGAGGCCAAAGGTGACGATAACTGACCTTGGAGAGGACGCCTGCCTAAAAGGGGCCCTGGCTATAGTAGCCAAGCCGCCTCCTTCGCTACGCGAGTACTTCAGATATCCTTAGGATCTTCGAGAGCTCTGTGGATGATGTTTTAAAGTTTATAGGCCCGGTGCTTAGTTATCCTCAACGCTAACTCATAGAGGTTCGGCAAGCTCGTTTCTCGTCGGGCACTTGAGGTGATAATATATGAGTCGCCCGGTCATTAAGGAGGTCGAGGAAAAGGCACCGCAACAGGAGCGACTGCTAGGACTTCACAGTCACATAACCGGCTTGGGATTGGACGAGAAGTTGAAGGCCATCCACATAGCCGACGGCCTCGTGGGGCAGGAAGAGGCTCGCGAGGCCGCTGGCATAATGGTCGAATTGGTTAAGAGAGGTAAGAGGCCGGGACACGGCCTCCTCCTCGTAGGCCCTCCTGGCACGGGGAAGACGGCAATAGCAGTGGGCATGGCCAGAGAGCTCGGCAGGGACGTGCCGTTTGTATCCATGTCTGGAAGCGAGATATACGGCACGGCGATGAAGAAGACGGAGATGCTAACTCAAGCGATTCGAAGGGCCATAGGAGTGAGGCTAATCGAAGAGAGGGAGGTCTACGAGGGAGAGGTCGTAAACATCGAAATAGAGAAGGCCCCGCACCCCTACAACCCCTACGCTCAAGTGGCTCTCGGAGCGTTCCTAACATTGAAGACTAGGCAAGAGGAGAAGAGCCTTGAGGTTGGTGAAAAGGTCGCAGCTCAACTGCTAAGGCTGAACGTGAGGCCAGGAGATGTGATAGAAATAGACGCCGAGACGGGGCACGTGACGAAGCTCGGCAGGAGCAAGTACGCCGAGAGCAAGTGGAAGGGCGAGTACAGGATCGGTAGGCTAGTCGAAGTCCCGAGCGGCCCGGTCAAGAAGGTGAAGAAGACGACCCACACGGTCACGCTACACGACATAGACATGGCAAACATAAGGGCTGGGAGACTCATGTTGTTCAGGGAGGAGGAGATAACGAACGAGATAAGGGCCAAGGTCGACGAGCAGATCGAAGAGCTCATAAAGAGCAAGAGGGCCGAGCTCGTCCCAGGGGTGTTGTTCATGGACGAGGCCCACATGCTCGACATAGAGGCATTTAGCTTCTTAAATAGGGCCCTAGAGCAGGAGTTCGCCCCGTTACTCGTGTTGGCCACCAACAGGGCCGTGACGAAGATAAGGGGTACGGACTACAAATCACCGCATGGGATACCAATAGACATGCTCGACAGGTTGCTGATAGCCAAGACGAAGATACCGCCGCCCGAGGACGTGAGGAAGATAATAGAGATCAAGGCAGCGGCCGATGGCATAGAGCTCTCGACAGAAGCATTGGACTTGCTGACCGAGATAGGGGTAAAGAGGAGTTTGCGCTATGCGGCTCAGCTACTGCAGCCAGCAAAAGTCGTGGCGGAGATATCAGGGAGCAACGTGGTGAAGCCAGAGCACGTGAAGAGGGTCATGGGCGTGTACTTAGACTTCAGGGACTCGATAAACTACCTCAACGAGGAGCTCAAGAAGGATCCTGTACTTTCCGAGTTCCTCCAATAACCTAGTTTAGTGAGCTCGGCACGCTTTCCCTCATCACCATGCGCGGACCTAGATGTATTAGCTAAAATTATGTCATCGTTCACTCTAGGAAGACATTTCTTTGTAGCACTACGAAATGTTGCCTCATATTTAGGACCTTACATAGGTAATGTTTCCTATCTATAGCATTCCTATAGTCACGTTTATTAGACGAGAGGGCTAAGTCTTAAGCAAGGCAATTGGTAAAGCTTTAGTGAGGGGATCATCCGGGGGTTGCGACCTTCTTGAAAGAGGACACCGTTGAAGTAAAGCTTTCTTTACCAAAAAAAGCTTTTAAGTGGTTCATGGCTGTAGCGAAGAAAGACAGCGTCAGCGTTGAGAAGGTCTTAGAAGATGTGTTGCTCGAGCTTTACTCGTTCAAAGACGATTTGAGAGGGGTTAAGAAGTTCTACGATGTCAGCAGGCCTCTCAATAACTCAACGAGTTTAGGACACGTTCTGAATTACGCCCTAAACTTGGGTTCAACGATTCACAGAATAGCCGAGCACTTATTAAATGACTTAGAGGGCGGCAATGACTACGTCCTCAACGACGTCAAGCTCGTGCAGGACGAGCCCGGAGTCTACAAGGGCGTCTACTTTGAGTTTGTCGCAAGAGATAGCTCGAAACCCACGGTCGATTACTTCACTTTACAAATACAACACGACGGCCTCTACCTAGACGCCATCGCAATGTTGAACTTTAAGGGCGCAAAGGTGGCTAAGGAGGCTCTCAAGAGGTTGAGAGAAGCCGCATTAAAGGTTGTCGAGAGAGAGGAAGTGAAGAACCTAGAAGAGAAGTTGAAGTCCGTGGGAGGGGGGCTTAACATAGATATTAGCAGAGAGGGAAATGTTGTCTTCCTCACGTTCATGGCTTATGCCGATGGTATAAATGCCATGCCCAAACTTCATCAAGTGAGCGACGTGTTGAGAAGGGTGTGCGAAGAGGCCGGGATCGAAGTGGTCACTAGCTGACGATTGACGTCTATAGCGCCCTGGGCTTGAGGTGCAAAGGTGTGAGCCACCCGTTGTACACTCAACACTCAACATAATATCCCTATCGCATGAGTTTGTACAGCCATCGAAGGGCTTGGGCTCGGCGTGAGACGGTTAGATCATCTTGGTCACTTGGATTGGTATTCGTCATCGCCGCAAGTATATTGACGAGGTAAGAAATAACCTTTTTTCCAGAACGTGCAACGTTAGTATGGTACGTAGAGGTCGGAAGGCCCCGAGTTTAAGACCGCATGTGGTGTCGAGAAAATGAGGGAGATCGAGGGAGTCGTTGAAGATTTAGAGCTGGAGTCGAACGTCAAGGCCATTCTCAGAGGCATGGCTAAGACGGCCTTTAACGCGAGGAGGCTCGGAGAGGCCCTCAGCATACTGGAGAAGATAACCACGGAGTGCGGCTTGAGGATCATTGCTGTCGCAGGAGCGGTCGTGCCCGCTGGCCTGAGAGGGCTATTGCGCGAGGCCTTGAACAGGAAGCTGTTTAACGTCGTCGTGTCGACGGGGGCCAACGTTACCCACGACTTACTCATGGCCTTCGGAGGCAAGCACTATAGGCTTAAGTTAAGTGACGTGGAAGACGATGGAGCCCTGAGGGCCAAGGGCTTTTGCAGGATCTACGACGTCGCCGTCAATGTCGAAGATTTCGCAGTCATGGAGAAGAGGCTACGGGGAATACTGAAAGACCTTGAAGACAAGACGTACTCTACGCGTGAGATTCTGAAAGAGATAGGCTTGAGGTTAAGGGATGAGAGGAGTTTTGTACGCGCTGCGGCTGTAAACGGTTGCGACGTCGTGGTGCCAGCTTTCTACGACTCCATCCTAGGCGTGCAACTTTGGAGCTTAACGCAAACGCGAAGGCTTAGGGTCCTCGAGGCTCTGGACCTAAGCTACTTGGTCGATCTGCAGTTTAACGCCAAAAGGCAAGGGGATAGGACTGGGATCTTAATCGTCGGAGGAGGAGGCCCGAAGAACTTCGCCCTCCAGTCAGCTCTGATAGCAGGCAAACCCTTCGACTATGCAGTTCAGATAACCGTGGATCCACCATACTACGGCGGATTATCGGGCGCAACATTAAGAGAGGCCGTGAGCTGGGAAAAAGTTCTTGAGAAAGGAGAGCAGTGCACCGTTTATTGCGACTTCACGATAGCGCTACCGCTACTCCTCTCGGCCTTGATGTGTTAGGGGCTCCGATCTGGTGTCACCTTTCATCGATCAACAATACCTGCCGTCGTCATTGCCCGCTAACACTAAAAGCTCGGGGGACCTTATCTGTGTATCGCTAAAAGGATGGGAGCATGGGCTTCCTCGAAATGATAACGAGAGCGGCAGAACAAAACCGAAGCAAGATAGTGCTGGCTCTCGACGTGAGAGGAGCTAACGCCTTAGAGAGAGCGGAGAAGATACTTTATGAAGTGGCCGAGTACATTTGTTGCGTTAAGGTGAACAAGCACTTAATACTGCCTCAAGGAGTTGATGGCCTAAGAGATTTGACCAGCAAAGCGCACTCCTTGGGGTTGCCCGTGATGGTTGATTGCAAGATGTGCGATATAGGCTCCACGAACTTGGTAGAGGCCTCCACGTACTTCGATGCGGGGTTTGACGCCATAACTGTGATCCCGCTACCTGGCTGGGCCGACGGCTTAGAAGACGTATTTCGCCTAGCTAAGGGGGCTGGCAAAGGAGTAATAGTCGTAACTTTGATGAGCAACAAAGGGGCTTCAGAGTTCTTTGAGGCCGTGATTTACGACGAGGACCTCGGGGTCTTCGATAAGCTGTACAGGGTCTTTGCGAGGAAGTCCGTGAAGTGGCGCGCCGATGGAGTGGTTGTGGGGGCTACGAGGCCCGAGGCTATAAGACGAGTCAAGGAGATAGTCGAAGACATTCCCATATTTTCACCCGGCGTAGTCATTCAAGGCGGGGGTATAGCTGAGGCCCTTAGGGCAGGAGCTTCTTACATAATTGTGGGCAGAGCTATTTGCGAAAGCGATAATCCAGCGGACAAAGCGAGGGAAATGTGCGAGCTCACGAGACAGTTCTCCTAATTTCGCAATAGCACTACGTAAAGCGACGGGGCCTAAAGCGCTTTTCTAGCAAAGGTCACGTAACCCGTGTGACCGATCATCAAGGTCTCAGGCCTCACGGCCCCTTCTTCGACTTTCATCTCTCTGAGGAGGAGTTCGTAGACCTTGATGTCGACGAAACCTTGCTTCTTCAACTCCACGACGGTCTTCTCCACTTGATTTATCGTCGGACTGAAGCTGGCGAAGTGGCCGCCACCCTTAAGCGCTTTCCAAGCGTGAGGGACCACGAGCCAGGGAGTGGCCATGTCGAGGACCACGGCGTCCACGTCCTCTTCGTCTATCCCTTGGGTTACGTCCTTGACCTTAAGGACAACGTAGTCGAGGAGGCCTGCGCGCTCTAAGTTCTTCCTCGCAACCTCTTGAAAGTTCGGGTTTACGTCGTAGCTGTACACCACCCCTGGCCTCACGAAAAAAGCGAGCGCACACGTCAACGCTCCGCTCCCCGTACCAGCTTCGACGACTCTCATCCCTGGCCTCAATCCCAGCTTGAAAACGATCAAAGCCATATCCTTCGGGTATATCACTTGGGTCTTTCGAGCTATCTTCAGGACGAAGTCCCAAGGCGTGGGCTGTAGAGCAACGAAGTCGGCTCCCACGTTGGACCTGACTCTGGAGCCGTACCTCAAGCCTATTAGGGAGTCCAATAGCAAATACCCTCTATGCGTGTGGAGCACATGACCCTTTTCAGCCCTCGTTAAATATTTGCGCTTCCCGTCGAGGTACAGCAAGACGAAAGAGCCCTCATGTATCACGTCTTCTTGGTCTCGCAGAGCCATAACAGACCCTAAACCAAGCCCAGCTTCTCTTCAATCTTCCGAAGCCTAGCTTTTATCTCCTCTAAATCCCTTTTTATTGCGACCAATAGCGGAACCAAGTCGTTTAATATGACGGATTCTACAGGTGATGGAAGAATGCGCTCCCTCAAAGCTAACAGTTCGCTTAACCTTCTGTCTTCCATCAACGCCACCACTAATTCTATTAGGAGGGGGCTTAGACAAAAACTAAGCGACGAGCCGCTAGAGAGGTTTGAGCGCGTGAAGCGCGACATAGCAGTCGTCTTAGTCGTGATAGTGGCCTTACTCCTCTTTAACGAGGGGTTAAAGCTCATCGCTGGAACCGAGGTGCCTTTAGCGATAGTAGAGGGGTATAGCATGTGGCCGACATACGACGACGGAGACATATTATTAGTCGTGAGGGCCATACCCTCAGATCTCAAAGTAGGCGACGTGATCATTTATAGGAAGTATGATGGCACCCTTGTGGTTCATAGAATAGTGGATAAAAGCTTCATAGATGGCAAGTGGTTCTTCAAAACTCAGGGGGACAACAACTTATACCCCGACCCCTATTTAGTGTCAGAAGACCAGGTCGTAGGACGCGTCGCAGGAAAATTGGTCCCGAAGGTCGGGGTAGTCTTTAAGGCCATGATGCCCTACAAGTATGTGATAACATGCCTACTCATCGTCATTGCTGTGGTTCTAGCCATAAGGCCCTCTGACAAGAAGGAAAGAGGGCCTGTTGAGCCCTTTGAGGAAGAAGGGGGATAAGTTTAAAAAGGCCTTTAAATAGCTTTCTCTTCGTTAAAAGGGAAAAGTTTTTAAGGTGTCGGCCTTGACAAAGCCGAGGTATAAAATAGAAAACGTTGTCGCGTCCGTAACCCTCAATCAGACCATAGACTTAAACGCTATAGCGGGGGTCATCTTTAAAGCAGAATATAATCCTGACCAATTCCCCGGCTTGGTCTATAGGCTTGACAGGCCGAAGACTGCGACTTTAATCTTTAGCTCCGGAAAAATGGTTTGTACAGGAGGTAAGTCGGAGAAAGACGTCTATAGGACCGTTAGGAAGATAATCCAAGAACTTAAAGCCCATAAAATAGTCATAATAGGAGAGCCAAAGATCCAAATTCAGAATATCGTTGCCTCTGCAAATTTAGGGGCCGAAATAAACCTAGAGAAGGCAGCCTACTTACTCGAAAACGCAATGTATGAGCCCGAGCAGTTCCCTGGCCTAATATATCGAATGGAGGATGAAGGCGTGGTACTGTTGCTCTTCAGCTCTGGCAAAATGGTCATAACTGGGGCCAAGAAAGAAGAGGATGTCAAGAAGGCTGTGAACAAGATTTACGAGAAGCTCAAAGAGTTAGGCGTGTTATACGTCAGAGAGAAAGAGTAACTTTTTGGAGCCGTGCGCATCGTAATACTCTTTTATCTTCTTGAAAACGGAAGGCTCTATCTTGAGCTCGTCCCTCCTCGACCAAAGCACTTGAAAGAGTTCTACGGCCTCGATTATTGAGCTAAACTTTAGGCCGTACCCCTTAATGACTTCAGAAGCTGGTAGGCTGTTTTCCTTCTCGTTTCTATCCATCAACACGACGACGCCCACGACCTTGTAGCCCAAGGCTTCGAGGTCTTCTTTTAGCTTGAGCTTAGTCAAACCAGTTGTTAGAACGTCGTCGACCATCACTAAGCGAGAGCCCTTGTCGACCGCGCCCACTACTCGCTCGTCGCCCTTAACCCCATAGCTCTTAACCTCTTTCCTGTCATAAAGTACTGGTTTGTCTTTTCCATAAAGTTGCCTCATCTTAAAGCTCGTTGCCACGGCGAGAGGTATGCCCTTATACGAGGGACCGAAAATGCCTTCAAACTCATTCAAGTCCAATAGCTCAGCTATGGCTCTAGCGTAAGCCTCGCCTAAAATATCGAGGCTACGAGGATTAAACATCTTAGCAACATTGAAGAAGAAGGGAGACGTCCTCCCACTCTTTAGCTTCGCATCGCTGAATATTATGGCACCACAGCGTATTATTTCTTCCACCACACCATTCTTTATTGATGTCCAGTCCAACATCTAGAACACCACAAAATCAAATAACGAAGTGTAGCACAAACCACAAATTATTAACAACAAGGGGAGGAGGGCTCTTCTCGAGGATGAGAGCGGTGAAACGTCATCTAATGGACCTGGATGTGTCCGCGTCGTGAGTATCAGGAGAGCGACCACGGCCATCATTATAAAGCCTGTCATCACCATCACTGCTATGGCTATTACGGACACTATCGTGTGCTTCTTAGAGTCCAAGGCCGCTCTCACGACGTGACCTCCATCTAATTGACCTGCTGGCAACGTATTCAAAAACGTTATCAGCATGCCAACCCAGCCAGCAAAGGCTATAGGATGTATTAATATTGCCTGATCGGTTTCTAGTCGTAAAAGCGGGGCTATAACTTTCGTTCCTATAAGTGTGAACAGTAGGGGCTCCGCTGGCAATGGTGAAGCCAGGCCTTGCTCTGATAAAGCCTCAACCACCTCGTTAGGAATGACATAAGATAGAGAAAACCCTAGAAATGTTACGATAATCGAGGCTATGAAGCCTAGTAATGGGCCTAGCAATCCTACGTCAAAGAGTTGGTCTCTATTAAGTATGGGAGTTTCTTGTATCATGACTGCTCCCAACGAGCCTCCTATCATTGGTGGCCCTGGAATGAAGTATGGAGGTGTAGACTTCAGGCCGTGCTTCATACAAGCGATCTTGTGACCCAATTCATGGATGCCCAGTACAAAGAATATCGAGGCTACATATGCAAGCAAGTGAAGCGCTCTATACTTGCTAAACGTTGGGTCGATGGCGTCATAAACCCCTGCTGCTATGAACAAATACCCGGCAAAAGCTACCGTCACTATCGTAGCTAAGAGTAGTGCTATGTTCCAAAGAGGGTTACGCTTTGGAGGGCCTTGTTTTCTGAAAATTCTAAGAACCTTTTTACCATTCTCGCTCCTCAAAATCGGTATGTAACTTTTTTTGTCAAGCTCAAGGTATAGCTTTAAAAAACGTTCCTTGGTATCTTTATCTCCAATGACATAAGCCAATGTACCATGCTGGACTTTCCAATCAATTACTGCAAAGTGTTTCCTTACGATTTCATCTACCTCGACAAGAAAGAGGTCCATTAGATGGCACCCAAGCTAGGCCTTCTTTAAGAGAACTTCTCTGTTAAGTTTTTCCCACATTCCCAGAGTCTAACTTCTCATGAGGCGGGATCGAGGCAGATTTTTTAAGCTTCTTAGAGGCAAAATATCAAGCTCTCTAGAAACGCTAGCGCGTGGGGACGTTGCAAGCAAACAACAAGGAGGATAAGCAGAAGGCAGAGTATGTGATAAGAGAGTTCATGCTAGAGGACTTGCAAAGTGTCATATATATCAACAGGACCTGTCTCCCTGAAAACTACACACCAGACTTTTTCGTTTATCATTTTAGGGAGTTTCCAGAGGGCTTTCTGGTAGCGGAGATGAACGGAACGGTCGTCGGATACATTATGACTAGGGTCGACAGAGGCTTTGACTACTACTCGTCGCATAGAGCTTTCGCTGAAAAAGGACATGTAATATCAATAGCCGTCTTGCCTCATGCCAGAAGGAAGGGCATAGGAGAAGGACTACTTCGAAAGGCCATTGAGGCTGTTAAGAGGCGAGGCATAAAAGAGGTCTACTTAGAGGTCAGAGTCTCTAACGCTCCAGCCATAAACCTCTACCACAAGTTAGGCTTCAAAATCGTGAGAAGGGTGCCTAGGTACTATGCCGATGGAGAGGACGCTTACGTGATGTCATTACAGCTTGATTGATGGTCATTACTTATCCTGTGGTTAGATTTATATAGAAGCATCTTCTTGTAAACTCAGAAAATGACTATTAGGTGATCATGATGTCAGTAGCTCTTCCTGTCCTGGTGCTTAAGGAGGGCACGACGAGGACTGTAGGCAGAGAGGCTCTGAGAGCCAACATATTGGCCGCAAAGATAGTCGCAGAGACCGTCAAGACGTCCCTTGGCCCCAGAGGAATGGACAAGATGTTGGTGAGCAGCTTCGGAGACGTCACCATAACCAACGACGGCGCCACAATCCTGAAAGAGATGGACATACAGCACCCAGCGGCTAAAATGATGGTTGAGGTTGCGAAGGCGCAGGACTCCGAGGTGGGCGACGGTACGACGACCGCAGTCGTCCTAGCAGGAGAGCTACTCAAGAACGCCGAAGAGCTCCTAGACCAAGACGTACACCCGACCATAATAATTGACGGTTACAGGAAAGCATTGGACAAGGCACTAGAGGTCCTCGAAACCTTAGCGACACCGGTGAGTCCGACCGACAAAGATGTCTTGACCAAGATAGCTCTGACATCGCTAAGCGGTAAGGCCTCCGTAGCTGGCTCGAGAGAGCTCCTAGCCAAGTATGCCGTCGAGGCTATACTTAAGGTTGCTCAACAGAAGGACGGGAAGTGGGTAGTCGACATAGACGACGTGAAGGTCGAGAAGAAGCGAGGCGAGTCCCTGAACGAGACGATCCTCGTAGACGGACTGGTAATAGACAAGGAGGTCGTCCACGCGGGCATGCCGAAGCTGGTCCGCAACGCCAAGATAGCCGTCTTAGAGGCCCCTCTCGAGATAGAGAAGACCGAGATAACAGCTAAAATAAACATAACCACTCCAGAGCAAATGAAGGCCTTCTTAGACGAGGAGGTCAATGTCTTAAAGAAGATGGTCGAGAAGATAGCCTCGGTCGGCGCCAACGTGGTCTTCTGCGAGAAGGGCATAGACGACGTTGCTCAACACTTCTTGGCCAAGAAGGGGATAATGGCCGTCAGGAGGGTCAAGAGGTCGGACATCGAGAAGATAGCCAAGGCGACTGGAGCGAAGATAGTGACGAGCATCGACGACATGAGCGAGAGCGACTTAGGTTACGCAGAGGTGGTCGAAGAGGTCAAGGTGGCCGACGAGAAGATGGTGTTCATAAGGGGTTGCAAGAACCCCAGGGCCGTGTCGATACTGATTAGGGGAAGTAGCGACATGAGCATAAAGGAGGCTGAAAGGTCGATTCACGATGCGCTCTGTGTCGTGAGAAACGTAGTTCAAGAGCCCAAGATACTTCCCGGAGGCGGCGCGCCAGAAATAGCGATGGCTCTGGCCCTGAGAGATTGGGCCAGGAGCCTTCCAGGCCGAGAGCAACTAGCCGCTATGAAGTTTGCTGACGCGCTCGAAATCATACCATCAATACTCGCTGAGACTGCAGGCCTCGACCCCCTCGACATAATAGTGAAGCTGAGGTCATATCACGAGAAGGGTATGAGGACCTACGGCATTGACGTGCTCAAGGGCGAGATAGCAGACATGATGAAGATAGACGTGTTCGAGCCTCTCGCAGTCAAGAGACAAGCGCTCAAGTCGGCCACTGAAGCCGCACTGATGATACTGAAGATCGACGACGTCATAGCCGCGGCACCTCCGAAAAAAGAGAAGGAGAAGGAAAAAGAAAAAGAGAAGGAGACTCCTAAATTCGGCGAGGAAGAGTTTTGACGGTCAAGAGCACTACAAAGGGTAAGAGGATAAAGGCCGAAGGAGTCAAGATATGGCTACCCAAGCTTACGAAGTACGAGCGCGCCAGAATAATCGGAGCTAGAGCGCTACAGATATCCATGGGCGCTCCAGTCCTCATAGACCTATCTCTAATCCCCGAAAGAGATCCAGTGAAGATAGCAATGAAGGAGCTAGAGCTAGGTGCACTGCCGATAACCGTGAGAAGAAAATTGCCCAGTGGGCATTACCAAGACATACCTCTCAAGTGGCTTCTTTAACTTCCGCCTTCAACTCAATTATTACTTTTTTACAGGCCCACGTTTATTGTTAGAAGGACAGCTTCCCTCTGTGTCTTGCTATTAGCGTCAACGTCTTTTGCGGGGGCAGGTTCATGAGCTTTGAGAACAATAGGGCCCTTACATCTTTAAGCTCTACGTATTTTAGGTTTACATAGGCATAAATCAAGCCGAGCGTGAAGGGGTAGTGCAGGAAGACCTTTTCGTTCTCCTCGATCCACAACATCTCGAGAGCCTTCTCGACTTCTACTGCGTCTCTGGCCAAAGGAGATACGGCCTTTCCGTAGTAACTCGTAGCTATGGCTTGTAGTATTGAGGAGAGGGGCTGTGAGGCTAAGCTCTTCACGTCAAACGAGAGCTTGTAACAGAGGGGGAGCCATGCTTTTTCGATAATTGATGGTTGTAAGCCTAAGACCTTCCCCCGCACTAGGACTAGTATGTTCTTCATATCGATTTCTATTCCCAAAAGGTGTTTAGCCCATTTTTTGTCATCGCCCCTCAGTCTATCGGCTAGCCCCCAAAGCCGCGTATAGAGCCATTTGTCTATCGCCACTTCCATGGGCAGAGGGCTTTTTAGCGTTCTCGCCTCTTCCAACGCCTCCTCCAATATGGACTTTAACTCGGTCTCTGGCACTAGGTCGATTGCCTCGTCGATACCCTTAGCCGAAAGCAGGGAAGTGTATAATGCGCCGCTGTATCTCCCCAGCGGAAGAGCCATCAACATTGCCTCGCTTTCGGGCACTCCTAAAAATTTGGCCTTAAGCAGGGCCTTCAAAGTCTCGTACTCGTACTTTGCAAGGGCCAGTTCTAGGAACTCCCTCGCAACGTCCTCTTCCACACTTTCGACTAGCGTGCGTGAGATCTCGACGAACCTGTTGGCCAGGTGCCTCTCTATCTCGTACATATCCTCCGTTTGAGGGATGTCGCTCCCAAAGTCACTGACTGAACGTAAATGGGCTAGCGCTTGATGGATGTTAGGAGCTCTAAGTAGGGCTTCGTAGTCCTCGCGCTTGAGTATGAAGGCTTTCTTAGCTCTGACCCTCACAATGCTGTAGGCATATTTTGATACTTCCACTCCCGAACCCACTCTAGGGGGTTGCTTCCTACTTAGCTAGGCCTAGTACCCTTATAAGATCATCTAAGCCCATACGCCTCTTCGCGCTCATGAACACGACCCTTGCTTTAGGGTTTATCTCCTTCAAATCGTTTACTAACTTCCCTAGATCTACATTGAAGGCCTCAGCAACATCGATTTTGTTGACGACCACTACTTCTGCTCCTATAAACGAGGTGGGGTGTTTAACTATCATGTCGCTCCCCTCACTTACGCTGACCACTACTACTCTTACATGCGCTCCAAGAGGGAAGTCCGCCGGACATATAAGGTTTCCGACGTTTTCTATGAAGAGCAGGTCTATGCTCTTAAGATCCAAGAGGCGAAGTGCTCGTCTTATCAGTTGGGCATCGAGGTGGCACTCTCTTCCTGTGTTTATTTGGATAGCCCTTACCCCATGGCGCGATATCCTGTCTGCGTCTATCGACGTCGCAACGTCGCCGACTATCACTGCTATCCTGTACCTATCCTTCAGCGCCTCTATTAGCGCCTCAATTATCGACGTCTTACCAGCGCCTAAGGAGCCCATGAAGTCTATGGCCTTGACGCCGTGTTTGTCGAGGAGGGTCCTATTTTCAAGCGCTATCTTTCTATTGAGAGCTAAGAGGTCCTCTTCAACTTCGATGTCCATCACCTCGCCTTGCGCTGGCCTTACTGGCTCGCCTTCGTCGATTGTCAAGCTGTTCATTATTGAGAGGGCCCTCTTCATGAAGAAAAGAGCCACATCTAATCTGGCTACTAGAAGACCTTTTGAAGTAGCAAACTCTTTGAGGGATCGAGCCCTTTCGAGAAGGTCCTTCAAAGAGGCGACTATTTCTTCCAAAGCTTTTCTGGCCCTTTCCCTCTCATCCATCAACCCTCTTTCGCCTCTAGCCTCACAACTTCGCTCGCGTCGATTAAAAGGGAGGCCGTTCCTAAAAATTCCTCTCCTAAAATGCCATACTGCCCGTTATGAAGAGGGCTTCTCCGCAATTTTCATAACGAGGCTTTTCAAGATTCGTCGAAAGCGTATTAAGGAGGGCCGAGGCCACTTTCTATGACGCTCGAGGCCAAAGGACAAGCCGATACGAAAGGTGGCTCGCCATGAAGATTATTTTGGCGATGACTGGTGCCAGTGGGGTCATTTATGGCGTAAAGCTACTGGAGGTACTTCATAGGCTTGGACACGAAGTCCACTTGATAGTCACCAAAGCTGGGGGGTTGGTTTTAAAGCACGAGTTGGATATGGAGGTTTACGAGCTTAGAGGCCTGTGCTTCAAAATTTATGGTGAGGAAGAGATAGATGCCCCCCTGTCAAGTGGTTCAGCTCGCTTTGAGGCCATGGTAATAGCCCCTTGTAGCATGAAGACTCTGGCATCAATTGCCAACGGCCTATCGAACAACTTAGTTACACGCGCCGCGGACGTGATGTTGAAGGAGAGGAGGAAGCTCATAGTCGTCATCAGAGAAACACCCCTCAATAAAGTACATATACTGAACATGCTGAGGGTAAACGACATGGGAGGGGTTGTGCTTCCTGCTTGCCCAGCTTTCTACCATAGGCCGAAGAACATCGAGGATCTCGTCAATTACGTGGTGGGGAAGGTGTTAGACCTCCTCGGAATAGAGCACGACCTTTTCCAACGGTGGAGCTGAGAAGCGACCGTAACGCTTTTTCAGTACTGCTCAGAGGCCCGCCGCTTCTTTAAATTTTTCTTGGGGAGAAGAATTCTCACTTAATTGAGGGGTCCACCCGTTATGACGATGGTCAAACTCTACGTTTCTCCTCAATGTCCTAAGTGTGAGGCGCTAAAGAAGGTAATGAAGGATATGGGAGTCGAATACGAGGTCCTCGACGTGTCCAAGTCTGATGTGATGGCGGACCTAATAATGAGGGACATATTCTTGATGGAGACGCCGGGACTTGAGGTCGACGGCAAGTTCTTCCATGCAAGGGAACTTTTCGACGGAGACAGGCTAATCCTGGAAAAACTTCGCAAAGTCCTTGGGAGGGAGTGAAGTGACTTCTCGGAAGAACAACAAGAAGGCGCATTTGAAGTCCAAACAGGCCTCTTTAGAGGCCTGGTTCAAGGCTGTCTCACACTACGTTGCTGGCAAGCCCCTCGTTAGGACGACGGATGGGTACATGGTTCCTTGGGATAGAGGAGCTATCGTCAGGCAATTGCTGAGAGAGACGAAGCTGGCTGAAGAGTTCTTCGACATCCCGCCAATGAGCACTAAAGATGCCGAAGAGATCGCTCGCGAAGCGGAGAAGAGGATACTTGGGATGAGGGCTAAGTTCGTGAGCGGGGCTCTGATACGAGAGCTCGTCAATAACATCTTGCTTGAAAGGTCAGAGGAGCGCCCCGAGTACGTGATATACAGGAACATACTGACGAGGGTCGGCGCCCCTGTGTACGATGCCTACTTAATAGACTTGGGCCTCGGCTTTGAGGCCAAGGAGAACGCCAATCTGCAACCCAATGCCGAGACAGCGCACAAGAAGAAGGCCGATAAGCTGTCCAAGGAAGAGTACCTGTTGTTGCTCCACCCAAAAGTTGCTGACGCCCACCTCAAAGGAGACATCCACATACACGATCTCGAGTACTTCGGTGTGAGGCCCTTCTGCCAAGACTGGGATCTCAGGTACTTCTTCTACTACGGACTCATGCCCGATGGCACGGGACTTAAGACGAGTGTCGCAGGTCCAGCCATGCATCCAGAGGTAGCGGTGTTGCACAGCGTCAAGGTCTTGGCGGCAGCTCAGACCAACTTCGCCGGAGGGCAGGGCTTCTACAACTACAACGTCTTTCTTGCCCCCTACCTGAGGGGGCTGAGCTACAAGCAAATAAAGCAACTGGCACAGATGATGTTTTACGAGCTCACGCAAGCCTACGTGGCCAGAGGAGGACAACTTGTCTTCTCGAACATACAGCTGACGCCGACCGTACCTCAGATATGGAGAGATAAACCAGTCGTGATGCGAGGTAAGGTCGGGCCCGAAAATTACGGAGATTACGAGGAGGAGGCTAGGCTCTTCTTCACCGCGATATACGAGGTAGCGTTGCAGGGAGACTATTGGGGCAAACCGTTTAACTTCCCCAAGCTCGAGGGGTACCTCACGCCTGAAAGCATAAAGGACGACTTCTACGACGAGTGGCTCTTAGTACATCGAGTCGTTGCCAAATACGGCACGCCCTACTTCGACAACGCGATCCCCCCATACCGAGGATATGGAAAGGGGGTTTCGTGTTATCAATGCTGTGCCTACACCTTTACTGAGACGCCGGAGACCGATCCAGAGTTTTATGACAAGATGTACTTCGTCGACGGAAAGCACTTCAGCATGGGGGCGTGGCAGGTCGTCACAATAAACTTGCCCAGACTGGCCTATCAAGCCAACGGCGACGACGACAAACTCGTCGAAAAAGCTTTCGAGGTCATGGACCTATGCATTGAGGTCTTTAAGGCGAAGAAAAGGTGGATGGACTACATGATCCAATACAACAGGCTTCCCTTTGCCACTCAAAGACCAATAGATCCTAAGACCGGAAAGAGGGGGCCGCCAGCTGTCGACTTCGAGGAGTTAGTGTACACAATAGGCATCGTTGGCGGGAACGAGATGGCTCAGTGGCACACTGGCTATCAGCTTCACGAGCACGAGACCGCGGTAAGGCTCTTAATCAAGGTCCTGTTGGAGATGAAGAAGTACAAAGAGGAGCTCGAAAGAAGGCACGAAGTGAAGCTGGCCCTGGCCAGAACCCCCGCTGAGAGTTGCGCTCAAAGGCTGGCCGTCAGTGACCTGCTATCCCCCAAGTTTAAGGAGAAGGCCGTTAAGGTCGTAAAAGGTGACGTGGAGGCGGCACTCAAGCTATTGAAGAAGGGGGTGAGAGACGTTCCGGTGTACTATTCGAACGGCACTCACGTCTACGTGGGCGCGCCCATTACGCTAGCTGAAAAGCTGAGCATAGAGCACAAGTTCTTCCCATTGCTAAGCGGAGGGAACATATTCCACGTGTGGTTGGGCGAGGCGTATCCGGACCCCGAGGCCCTCTTGAAGCTCTCATGGAAGATAGCGAAAGACACGCAGGTTGGGTACTTCGCCTACACCAAGGACTTAACGATATGCGAGGAGTGTGCCACTGTCAGCGGAGGGCTCCTTGACGCTTGCCCGAACTGCTATTCTCCCAACGTCAGATACTGGAGCAGAGTGACGGGGTACTACCAAGAGGTCTCGGGATGGAACGAGGCGAAGAAGAGGGAATTGAGAGAAAGGTACAGGGTCGGCGTTTTGAGCTTATAGCTATGTAAACCCATCCTCATTTCAAATACCTTTTAATTAAGGACTCTATGTGCTTCTCGGGCACTAAACCAACTATGCGCTCTACTTCAGTGCCGTCTACGAACAATATTAAAGTGGGTACGGCCATAATTCCATAGTCTTCAGCTATATCAGGACATTCATCTACATTTACTTTGGCAAAGACCATCCTATCTGAGTATTTCTCGGATAATTTTTCGAATATCGGAGCCAGCATTCTGCAAGGAGCGCACCACTCAGCCCAAAAGTCCACTAGTATTGGCCTAGACTCGCTCTTCAATAAGCTTTTAAAGGAAGTAGCGTCTAAGTTCATGACCTTGTCCTTCTCGAAGTTCCTTAAAAGCTCCTTTAACTTCCTTTCTTTTATCTTCTCGACTTCCTCGTCAAATTCGTTGCCCAACTCTTTACACCCCTCCGTGGGAGGCAACGAGCTCTACTTATTTAGTTTTTCGCAGAATTTATTATCGAAGAAACGATGTTCTTCTTGGGGTTGAGGGCTTTGAGGCTTGCCGTCATCCATGATGTAAAGAGACCTGACCTGCCTTCTCGGGAGCTCTTAGAAGCTATTAAGAACAAGGACTTGACCCCCCTCTTCTTAAGGATATCGGGCCTATCTACTTCGATTGACACAAGTGGGATGACTACGGTCTTTTACGGCAAGCAAAGGCTCACCAAGATCAATGGAGCAATAGTCAGATCGATCGGCGCTATTACGAGCATTGAACAATACGTTCGCAGGTTAACTTTGCTGAGGGAGCTTGAGAGGGAGGGAGTAATAATCATGAACCCCGTTGACGGAATGGCTAAGGCCCGTGACAAGTATGAGGCCCTGAGCTCTCTTTCTAAGGCCGGAATACGCGTTCCGGAGACCATTGTGACGGAGGACATAGGACTAGCCTACGACTTCGTTTCAAAATTTGGTAGAGCGGTAATCAAGCCTCTCATAGGGTCTAGGGGCTACGGCTCGGTTTTGGTCGACAACCCAGAAATCGCTTTTAGGATTTTCAAGACTCTTGCGAGCTTTAACCAAGTAATCTACGTTCAAGAATACGTAGAGAAGAAGTCTTACGACTTGAGGGTGTTCGTCGTGGACGGAGAGGTGCTGGCCTCAATACAGAGGTTTATCACTAAGCCGGGCGAGTGGCGCACTAACGTAGCTCAAGGAGGCAAGGCTAAGGCCTACAACCCTCCCGAAGAGGTCAAGGAAATGGCCGTAAAGGCTTGCGAGGTTTTAGGCTTATGGTACGCAGGAGTGGACATAGCTGAGACCGATGATAAAGGCTACGTAGTATTTGAAGTGAATGCAGCTCCGGACTGGCAAGGTTTGGCGGAAGCTACGGGGGTGAGGCCTGCAGAGGCGATAACGGAGGCCCTCATAAAGAAGTGTAAACGTTAATGTTGCTCCAATAGCCATTTATTGACTTCGAAGAAATGAGGGCCCCACTTGAAGATCGACAGCGCCTCTCGCGCCTGATCTTCAAATCCAAGTATGTAAAGGGAGGCCGCGAGCGCTTCCGCGGTCGACAAAATGTAGGGGTTGCCGAAGTTTATGGGATTTACTGCTATAAGCCTTGGAAGTCTCCTATGAGAACCCTTTATCCTGACTCTGTTGAAAAAGTCTTCGGCGTTTTTCCATGAACAATCTACAGCTAAAATTCCGTGTCGCAAAGCCGTTGTCCTATCCTTGATTGATAGGATCACATCCGCAAGCGGGTTCAATACCACGCAATTACGGGGTACCTCCTTGACTCTATAGATAGGCTTTACTAAGTTGAACTTAACTAACTTATTGGCCGTACACTTGTCCGGGTCGCATTCCTCCATCATTAGAACGTAGAGCGCTACCTTGTCTTCCCCCGACATTAGCAATATTCCTTGTGAAGCAAAATATATAAAGTGTGCCATTGACTAGCTATAAGCTGTCGCTATCATGAACTGCGGCGACAATTTGTTGACTTCGCAGGCTACTTGAGGGTGGTCGATGGCAGATGAAGTTTGAGTTCCTCACGTTGGACGATGTCAATCTCAAAGGAAGGAGAGTACTCGTCAGGGTGGACATAAACTCTCCTATAGGTCCAAGGGGGGAGATCCTCGATGAAAATAGGATTAAGGAGGCCAGCGTCACCCTCAAGGAGCTCAAAGAGAGCAAGGTCGTAGTAATGTCGCATCAAGGCAGGCCGGGAAAAAGCGACTTCGTATCTTTGGAAAAGCACGCTACTATTTTAGAGAAGTACATCGAAAGGCCCGTGAAGTTCATTGACGACTTAATGGGACCTGCTGCTCGAAACGAAATAGCAGGGCTTAAAGATGGTGAGGTGTTACTTTTAGAGAATACTAGAATGTATTCGGAGGAGGTCATAGAAGCTCCAATTGAGGATTGCGCTAAGACCTACCTCGTGCGAAAGCTAAGCCCGTTGTTTGACTTGTTTGTCAACGACGCGTTCCCAGCGGCCCACAGGTCCCAGCCATCGCTCGTTGGCTTCGCCTACTTCCTTCCGTCCGTCGCCGGAAGGCTCGTCGAGAAAGAGCTTAAGGCTTTGAGGGAGATAATCCCCCGTCTCAAGAGGCCCATAATCTACGTACTTGGAGGGGCAAAAGTGGGCGATAGGCTTGAGGTCGTTGATGTTCTCACTAAGACTGGGCTCGTGGACAAAATAGTTGTTGGGGGGCTATTGGCGCCAGTCTTCCTTGAGGCAAGAGGGGTAAGGCTTTCAAACAACAACGTGAAGAAGGACAAGGAATTTCAGAGCAACGTTGAGAGGGCCAAGAAGATGCTACGATGGAGAGAGGACATATTTATATTGCCGGTCGACGTCGCCGTCGACAAGAACGGCGAAAGGATCGATTGCCCCGTAGACAGCATACCAAGTGAGTACAAGATCAAAGATTTAGGGCTTAAAACTGCTGAGATCATCGTAAAAGAGGTTTCGAGGGCCGGCAGCGTTATAGCTAATGGTCCCCTCGGAGTCTTCGAAGAAGACCGTTTTGCCTTAGCGACCATGGAGGTGTTAAAGGCTATATCAGAAAGCGGTACTATCACGATAGTTAGCGGAGGCCACTTAACGGCTGCTCTACGTAAATTAGGAGCCGAAGACAAGGTCACGTACACTAGCACCGCGGGAGGGGCGCTGTTGCACTTGCTGGCTGGCAGGAGACTGCCGATAATAGACGCGCTTGAATTGGGAAAGAAAAATGCAGAAAGGCTAAAACTCGTTAAGCACAGAGACTAGGTGTGAGTAGGTATGAGGACTAAGGTAAAGGTCCTCGTAAATGGCTATGGCGTTATAGGAAAGAGGGTCGCCGACGCCGTAACCAAGCAAGACGACATGGTCCTAATAGGGATTTCGGACGTCGTTGCTGATTGGAGAGTGAAGATGGCGGCGAAGAGGGGTTACAGGATCTTTTGCTCTTTGCCCGATAGGCTTGAGCACATGAAGAAGGGAGGGCTGAGCGTCGAAGGGTTGCTAACTGATGCGCTTAAAGACGTGGACGTCGTAGTCGATTGCACCCCAGCCAAGGTCGGCGCTAAGAATAAGGAGCTTTACGTGAAGTACGGCGTGAAGGCTGTCTTCGAAGGGGGCGAGGCCCACGAGACAGCTGGGACGTCGTTCGTCGCCACGTGCAACTACAACGAGAGCTTGGGCAAGCAGTTCACGAGAGTGGTCAGCTGCAACACCACAGCCCTCTGTAGGGTCCTCAATGCTATAAACAAGGCCTACGGGATAGCGAAGGCCAGGGCCGTGATTGTCAGAAGGGCCTGCGACGTTTGGGAATCGCACAAGGCAGGGGTCATAAACACCATAGTCCCCGAGCTTCACGTTCCATCGCATCACGGACCCGACGTCAAGACGGTCCTCCACGACATAGACATAGTTACCATGGCCGCTAAAGGCTCTCACAACCTCTACCACATGCACTTCTGCATCGTCGAGACAAAGTCCAAGCCTACTATAGAGGGCGTGGTAAAGGCCCTCGAAGAGGAGCCTCGCGTGGCTTTAGTGAGCGGGCACGACGGCGTAGAGGCCCTAAATTCCCTAGTCGAGCTAGCGAGAGACCTCGGCAGGCCTCGAGGAGACCTTTACGAGATACCCGTGTGGGAAGACGGCATCGCGGTCAATGATAATGAGGTGTACTTGATGTGGGCCACCCCCAACGAATCAAACGTGATACCGGACAATGTCGATGCCATCAGGGCCTTGACAGAACTAGAAAGGGACTGGAGGGCTTCAGTAAAGAAGACTGATGAAAGCTTAGGGGTTTTAAAGAAGATTTACTGAGAACGAGCTCGGTGCTTCTTCAAATAATTGACAAGTCCTCCTTCTTTTAATATTTCCATCAACATGTCGGGCATCGGAGCTGCTTTAAACGTCAAGCCCTTACTTAGGTTTTTGACCATGCCTTGAGACAAGTCGATTTCAAGGAGGTCGCCGCTGTCGGTCTTCTCGAATATCCCCTTGACTTCGAGGACTGGCAAGCCTATGTTTATCGCGTTCCTAAAGAATATCCTCGCGAAGCTCTCGGCCACCACGGCCGCTATGCCCGCGGCCTTTATAGCCAGAGGCGCTTGCTCTCTGCTTGACCCACAGCCGAAGTTCTTCCCTGCAACTATTATGTCTCCGGGCTTTACTTTTTTAGAGAAATCGGGGTCTATGCCTTCCATTACATGTTGAGCGAGTTCTTTAGGATCTATGGTCCTAGCCTTGTACTTAAAGGGTATTATTACGTCAGTGTCTATGTTGTCGCCAAATTTCCAAACTCTACCTCTAATCACGTTCATAGAAACTCCCTCGGGTCAGTTATTACGCCTTTTATTGCCGATGCTGCAACGGTTGCTGGCGAGGCTAAATAAACTTTTGATGAGGGGTGGCCCATTCGGCCCACGAAGTTTCTATTGCTAGAGGATATAGCCACCTCCCCCTCACCCAAAACTCCTAAGTGGGTCCCCACGCAGGCCCCACACGTCGAGTTAGTTATTATGGCTCCAGCCTCCAAGAGCGTTTCTAGTACTCCTAGCTTCAAAGCATCCATGTACACTTTTCTTGAGGCTGGAGTTATGATAAGTCTAACTCCTTCTTTAACCTTCCTCCCTTTGAGGATCTTTGCGACTTCAATAAGGTCCTCTAGCCTACCATTGGTGCAACTCCCTATGAAGGCTTGGTCTATTGGTGTTCCCTCCACCTCTCTTACCGGCTTGACGTTGTCAACTCTACTGGGGGCAGCTACCACTGGTTCGAGCTTGGGACACTCTATGTAAAGCTCGTCCTCTACCTCCGCTTTTCGGCCCGACTTAACTATAACCATGGGGCTTCTTCCTAGCTCTCTTAGGTACTCCTCAGTAACAGCGTCATACTCCACTACAGCGTTTTTAGCCCCAGCTTCCATGCTCATGTTGCAGAGGGTGGCCCTCGACGCCACCGAAAGCTCCGACAAGGTCCCCCCAGTCCACTCGATTGACTTGTAGTTCGCACCGTCAGCCCCTATCTCCCCTATTACGTGCAATGCTATGTCTTTAGCGTACACGCCCTTTGGCAAGGATCCTTCGAGGTGTACTCGAATGGTCGAGGGGACCTTAAGCCAGATCTTTCCCTCAAGCATGACGGCAGCCAATTCAGTGCTCCCTATGCCCGTAGCAAACGCACCCACCGCTCCATGAGTCGTGGTGTGGGAGTCCGCGCCAACAATGAGCATTCCGGGCATGGCATATTCCTCAAGTATCACTTGGTGTATGATGCTCCCTTCTACGACTCTAATGCCTTGCTTAGAGGCGAAGCTCCTCATCAACTTATGTAAGTTAGATATCTCGGCAGACGACGAGGGATAAGTGTGGTCTATCACGAACAGTATTTTGCTCGGGTCCCAGACCTTCTCTCCTCCCATTTCCTCGAAGACCTTTATCGCTAGAGGCGTCGTGCCGTCTTGTCCAGCGGCTAAGTCTACTGAGGCTATTGTTATTTCTCCTGCCCTCTTGAGCTCCTTCGGCTCTACTTGCTTTATCGTCAGGATTTTTTCTGCAAAGGTCAACTCTTCGTTGTCAAGAACTTCCTTTAAGTTCACGGACTCATCACCTTGCCCCAGGCTACGGGGTCATGGGCTTCATATACTTAAGCCTTAGGTTAGCTGTAACAAGAGAAGCGCTTAAAGCTTCTGGGTCAGCTCGTCGCGAGTTCTTCATACTTCAGTAGCCTGGGACGGCTTCTTCATCCCCGCTTCCAACTCGTTCCAGCGAAATTTAAGCTTTTCAGCCAGCTGGGAGGCTTTAGACTTCGCTTTTTTGAGCGTGCCACTAACCTTCACTACGTGTATGGCTGATGGTTCGCCATTTATCGTGCTTAGAAGTGCGAGCGCTACTTTGATGACTTCAAGAGACCTATGGGGGCACTTCAATATGCCCAACTTGCTCTCTTCATCGTAGGCCATGAGCCTAAAGGGGTTCTTCGAGAGGCCGTAAGTGCCTAGGAAGGTGCGTAGGTGATTTTTTAAAGCAACTTTCAAATCCTCCGTTTTCAGGCTTAGCGGTGAGTGGACGTGGAAGATCAGGTAGCGCCATCTCACTTCTTTTACCATTCATTTACCACCTTAACTCCTGGCCGTATAAAGCTTGAAGAGAGCTTTTCTCTATTTGATTGCACAAGCTTCATGGGCTTAGTTGATACAGCTTCTTCTGCTAACGCCTTGTCATTTAGTAAAAGGTACACAAAGGCAGAAAGTTCTCGCGGGGCCCTCATATCGATAATCCTTGATGCCCCCGATGATACTATGATGGGGATGCCCCTTTCTACGGCCCTCTTAAGCGCTAAACCATAATTCCACAAAGCCCTGGCTTGCTCATATGGGGTCTTGTGAAGGAAGTCGATTAAGTTAACCTCGACGTAGTGGCCGCTCTCGACAAGCAAGCTCAGTTGCCCTTCATTAAGTATTGAGAGGACGTTTCCTGGTTCGTAAAACGTGATGTCGACTCTGCGATCGCGTGCAGCAGTCCTTGCGACTGCCATGTCATGACAATAAACCCCTATAACTTCAACGCTTCGCCGCAATCTTCTCAGACACTCTTTTAGCTCATTAGGGCTAGAGGGCTTTAAGTCCGCTCTTAATGCTATGTCTACGCCAAGATCCTTTCCGAGATCCTTAATGGTCTTGAAGTCTCTCAGCTTATGAGGATCATCGAATGAAAGTGCTATTAGTGAAAAGCCTAAGTGCTTCGCCATTTCGATTAATAGCTTCGGGGGATCTCCTTCATCGACCACCTTGATATGAAGATCGGCGTAGCGCCTTTTGGGCATCTTACACGCCCTCAGGATCGTGACTCAATAAAAAGTCTCTCAAAGCTTCTTTGGATCCCTTAAAATTAAAAATCACTTTAATTACATCGTCGCTAAACGACAATCTGGCTAGGCCTGAAAAAGCATCTTGCTTGTCTAGCCTCATGTAGAGCTTTAACTTATCATTGACGTATAAGTCTAAGTCTCTTATGATGCTTACTTTGTCCTCATTAGGAAGGAGCCTCCAAACCCAAGCAAAGACTTGGCTTGCGTACTCTGGATTTCTAAAAGAGGCCTTAAGTATGCGTATTGGATTCTCGTAATGTCCATAAGCCTCTTCGATTTCGACATTCTTTCGCTCCCTGAGTTTAGGAGGCATGAGATTTTCAACGGCCTTAATGACTTTACTCAGGTCTTCGGTGGCGTGTATAAGGACGGCATACTCTACTGACGTCAATCTCACTTGCCAGCTCATAGAGTGACCAATCCGACTTATGGGTCTATAGGTTTGGCCCTCTCCCATCTCTTATTAAAGGCGTCGCTAAACACCTTTATTAGGCCCGGGTTTTCGGTGTAGTGGGGCTTGTAGTAAGACAGCTTTTTTTCAGTGGTCCAGATGAGGAATATTAGCTTGCTCTCATCCACTAACGTTCCTCTAACTGGGTACCACTCCTCAGTTGCACATCTGACGTCAGCTCCATTCTCCATCAGATCTTTAGCGATTTTCTTCGACTGTTCATTCACAACTCGCATTAAAACTCTCACTACGACCTTACGGTTAAGCGCGTCAAGCAGTAGTTCTCTTACCCTAGGATACCACTCGAATGACGCTGTAAATACGGAAATGCTGTGCTGCGCTCTCGATATTATTTCTGCAGTCTTAATCTCCATAGACCTTAGATCGTCCAAAGGTTCTATCAAGAGCTCATCTCTAATGCCGTATCTCTTCTCCCAGTACTTGTCTTCTAAACTGCTCTTTATCGTGTATAGATGTCTCCTCAGCTCCGCCAGCTCAGCTTCTACGGATCTCGTTTTGACTTCGAGGAGCACTAGGACGGCCTTTGATGGAGGTATCGCCTCATACTTCTCGTGGTCTAGCACCTTTACAAGGCCCCTTTGCAAAAGAGAGGTAAGCGCATACCTCAAATCACTTAGTGGTACATTTAATAAATTGCCTAGCTCGACTTCGCTCTTTTGAGGGTTCTCGACCAAGAAGAGGTAAACCTCGGCTTCGAGCTTTGTCAGACCAGCTCTCATGAGCGCTCCTATGGCTGTTGATGCCATGTCGAGAGTCCACCGCGAACTACTGCTCGGCCTCTCTTTATTAATGCACTGCAGGCGACGTTTGGCTGAGCGCCTCGTACACCTCTTCAGCTATCATCAACCCGGCCGCTGTCTGAGCCTCCCGCGTCTGAGAGGCTATGTGAGGTGTCACAACCACGTTTGGTAATCTTATGAGCTCCCATTCTTCTTCGGTTCTTGGGGGCTCGTTCTCAAAGACGTCTAACGCCGCTCCTGCCAGCTTGCCCTCCTTCAGCGCCTTTAAGAGGGCTTTCGTATCTATTATCCCTCCTCTTGAGGTATTTACTATTATGGCGCCTCTCTTCATGAGGGATATCTCTTTCTCGCCTATCATGTGTCGCGTGCTTTCATTTAGAGGTATGTGGAGCGTTATTATGTCGCTTTCCTTAAAGAGCTCTTCGAGCGTCGTAGCGACCTTAACACCCATACTCTCGGCCTCCTCTTTTATGTCTCTTATGTCGTAGGCCATTACCTTCATATCGAAAGCCAAAGCCCTTTTAGCGACTGCCTTGCCTATCCTACCGAAGCCTATTATACCTAAGACCTTCCCCCTCAGCTCGAAACCCACAAACTTGCTTTTCAACCACAGCCCTTCCTTTAGCGTCTTGTTCGCTTCAGGTATCATTCTGGCTAATGCCAAAATGAGGGCCATTGTCGCCTCGGCCACCGCGATTGTGGAGGCTTGGGGTGATGATACGACTCTAATCCCCTTCTCAGCGGCGGCCTTGAGATCGATGTTGTCAAGCCCTACACCCGCTCTCCCTATGACCTTTAGGCTCTGTGCTTCCATTATTATGTCCCTCGTGAGCTTCGTCCTCCCTCTGACTATGATGGCGTCGTACTCTTTAACGGCCTTAATTAGCTCGTCTCTCGTCAACAACGGTTTAACGGTAACGTGGCAACCCTTGGACTTAAGAGCTTCCGCACATGACTCATGAATGTCATCGGCGATCAGCACTTTAAACTCCGCCACGGGGCCCACCACCAAGTCGTCGAAGCGTCTTATATTTTAGCGCTTTTATAGTTTAGCCCCTCGCATCTATGAAGGGACTTGACAAGAGATTTACGCCTGCTATATCGCTTAATATAGTGAGTTGCGATGCCAGAAGTAGCATTGGTTGGGAAGACGAATGTCGGCAAGAGCACGCTTTTTAGCGCTCTAACGCTATTACCCGTTAAGATAGAACCGCGACCCTTCACGACCATAAAACCCAACGTAGGGATCGCATATTTGAAGGTCAAGTGCGTATGCAAAGAGTTTGGCGTTAAGGACAACCCCCGGAACTCGATATGTCGAGATGGCATCAGATACGTTCCCGTAAAGGTGATAGACCTTGCGGGGCTCATACCGGGGGCACACGAGGGCAAGGGCCTCGGGAATAAGTTCTTGGACGAAATGAGGGAAGCCGACGGGATAATACACGTAGTCGACGCCTCTGGCTCTACGGACGCTGAAGGAAGGCCCTGTCCTCCAGGCTCCCACGACCCCCTCTTGGACGTCGAAATGATAGAGAAAGAGGTCAATCTATGGATCTTGGGGATGCTGAAGCAAGACTGGGCCAAATTGTCAAGGTCTATAGAGCACGGCAAGTTAAAGACGGAAGAGGTCATAGCCTCAAGGCTCAGCGGTCTGAAAATTTCCTTAAAACATGTCAGAGAGACACTTGAAGAGCTGGATCTAAGAGAAAGAAAGCTCGGAGCGTGGAGCGAAGGGGACTTAATAATGTTTATTAAGCACCTGTTCAGGAAGGCTAAGCCGTTCGTCATAGCTGCCAATAAGTGCGATATTCCTGAAAGCATCGAAAACATCAAGAGGCTTAAGGGGGTTTATGGCGATGATGTGGTGATTCCTTGTAGCGCTGAGGCCGAATTGGCCCTTCGAAGAGCTACCGAGAAGGGTCTAATCGAATACACTCCTGGCGACAGCTCTTTTAAGATAATTAATCGCGAAAAACTGACTTCGGAGCAGTTGAGGGCTTTAGAGCTCATCAAACAGCGAGTTCTAGACGTCTGGGGATCTACAGGGGTCCAAGAAGTTTTAAACGTTATGTACTTCAAGAGACTAAACATGGTTCCCGTTTACCCGGTCGCCGATCCAGATAACTTAACTGACACGGAGGGCAATGTGCTCCCAGACGTTTACTTGGTCCCGCGCGGGACGACGACTCGAGAGCTGGCGTACATGATCCACACAGAGCTGGGCGAGAGCTTCATATACGCTGTTGATGCTAGGAGAAAGATTAGGCTTGGAGAGAATAGCGTTTTAAAAGAGAACGACGTAATATCAATCATAGCTGCTAAGAAGTTGAGGAGGAAGTGACATGATGGAGATGGATATCGAGGAGCTGAGGAGGAAGTACCCCTACCTCGCCAAAGAATTGGAGGGGAGAGTCATGTGTATTGAGGTTAGGGGTTCTAGGACGAGCGACGAGGGCTTTCAAATGGGCATGCCTGATGCTGTTGACTACATAAGGCGTTGT